>CALIWM010000001.1:0-7402 GCA_938046645.1 uncultured Gemella sp.
TTGCAGGAGCATTAATTTTTAGAATAATTGCAATTTTCCTAATTACAATTTTAGCACAGTATTGGGAAATACAGGTACTTGGTGGACTATATCTTATATATATGGCTGGTACGCATATCAAGGAATTTTTTGATAAACAGAAACGAAAAAATTCTGAAGAGGAAGTAAAAGCGCCGAAAAAACAAAGTGGTTTCTGGGCAACAGTTATAAAAGTAGAACTAACAGATATAGCTTTTGCTATTGATTCAATTTTAGCAGCTGTGGCAATTGCGATTACATTACCGCATATTTCAGAGACATCAATCGGAGGAATTAACCTTGGACAATTCTCTGTTATGGTAATCGGTGGTTTTGTAGGTGTTGTAATAATGCGTTATGCTGCTAATATTTTTATTAAAGTATTAGAAACTAAACCTGGTTTAGAAATCGCCGCATTTCTTATTGTTGGTTGGGTAGGTATTAAACTATTTGTAATTGCAGCTGCTCATGAGAAATTAGCACTTATACCTCATGATTTTCCACACTCTACACTTTGGACTGTTATTTTCTGGGTAGTATTACTTGGATTATTAGTGTGGGGAGTTTTAGTTTCGAAAAGATTTGAAAATAAATAATAATTTAGAAGAGATGGTATGCATATATCGTCTCTTTTTAGTATTCTTATGTTTCTTATTTTCGTATACACAATTTGATATCTATGATATAATTTTAAATTATATATTAAAATACGAGGAGGATAAAAATGGCATTTGATGGTTTTTTCATAAGAAAAATGGTGAAAGAATTAGAAGAAAATATATTAAATGGTCGTATAAATAAAATAAATAATTTATCGACAGATGAATTTGTATTTTCTGTGAGAAAAGGAAAAAATTTAAAATTGTTTTTATCTGCAAATTCAAGTGCATCTAGAATACAGTTAACAAATAATAGTTTTGAAAATCCTTCAACACCCTCGAACTTTTGTTCGGTACTTAGAAAGTATTTAACAGGTGGAATAATATCTGAGATTAATCAAGTTAATAATGATCGAATAATAATTTTTAAAATTAAAAATTTTGATGAATTAGGTTATGAAAAGTATTATTATCTAATTTCAGAATTAATGGGTAAACATTCAAATATAATATTAACTAATGAAGATAATATAATCTTAGAATCTTTAAAAAATAGTTACAGCCTTGAATATAAAAGATCAACTATATCTAATATGGAATATACTCTTCCTCCAACAGTTGAAAAAATTAATCCTTTTGATTTTAGTCGCTATAGTGATATTAAGTTTTCTATTGATGATAAGAAATTCTTAATGAAAAGTTTCTACGGTGTTTCAGCATTACTGAACAATTATTTTGAAAAAAATTCGAAAGAAGATTTGAAAAATTCATTTATTAGTTTTTGTAAAGAATTCGATAATTACTTTAAACCCGTTTTACTTGAAGAGAACAACAAAAAGGATTTTTATTTCTTTGAAGTTAAAGAATATAGTAGAGATTTTGAATCACTGTCACAATTATTAGATTACTACTACATGGATATAGCAAGAGAGTCAATTAATAAAAATACTGACAAAAAGCTTTTCAATTTTGTTAATTCTAAAATAAACAGATTAAATAAGAAAATTGATATATTAAAAAATGAACTGGAACAAGCTAATAATAGAGATGATTATAAATTAAAGGGTCAACTTCTAATTTCAAATATTTATTTATTTAAAAAAGAAATACCAGAGATTGTAACATTACAAAATTTTTATAGTGAAGACTTATCTGATATTGAGATTGAATTAGATCCAAATCTAACTATTGAGAAAAATTCCGAGAAGTATTTTGATTTATATAAAAAGAACAAGAGGACGATTGAGAATTTAATTGAACAAATAGAGATTGCCAAACAGGATTTAGGATATTTTGAGACTATAAAATTCCAAATAGAAAATGCAGATAAAACGGACATAGCAGAAATCAAAGAAGAATTGATTGCAAATGGGATATTAAAAGAAAAGATTAAGGTTAATAAGAAAAAGAATAAGAGTAATTATTTTGTAATTAACCATAATGGTACTGACATTTATGTTGGAAAAAATAATCTTCAAAATGATGCTATTACTAATAAATTAGCAAGACGAGATTACCTATGGTTCCATGCTAAAGATATTCCAGGTAGTCACGTGGTAATCTTCGATAATAATCCTAGTGAAGAAACAATAGAAGTTGCATCAATGTTAGCTGCCTATTATTCGAAGTTTAAAAATGAAGAGTATGTTAATGTTGATAGAACGTTAATTAAAAATGTAAAAAAAATATCTGGTGCTAAACCTGGCTTAGTCACATATACCGGACAAAAAACGGTTAGACAAAAAATCGATAAAGATCTTATTGGAGAGCTTTTAATAAAATAAAACAATTAAATAGTAAGGGAAGGTGAGCATATGAATGATAAATTAGATGTAAAGACTGCTGTAAAAGATACGTTACCGACAGTTTTTGGATACATAGGTATAGGGTTAGCTTTTGGAATTATTGCGAGTTCGGTGGGGCTTGATCCTTTCTTTGTTGGAGCGATGTCGTTATTCATATATGCAGGTGGTGCTCAATTCATAACTGTAAGCATGCTTTCCAGTGGCTTTCCTATACTCTCAATTGTCTTTGCGACATTTCTAATAAACTCAAGAATGATATTGATGAGCATGGCAACAGCACCATTTTTCAAGCGATATAGTGTATTTAAGAATATTATAATTGGTACTTTTTTAACAGATGAGAGTTTTGCTTTAGGGATGAATAAACAAAACTATACTAATGGAAGGCTGACTTACGAATGGTTTAATACTGCAAACCTAGTATCTTATTTTACATGGTCAGTGTCATCGGTACTAGGTGCGTTACTGGGTGGAATAGTTAAGGATCCTAAGGCTTTAGGATTAGATTTTGCTCTAGTAGCAATGTTTATAGGATTATTGTACCTACAAGTATTATCAGATTTTACTATAAAGAAAAAAGTACAATTTCTAGTAATTGTTGTTGTATTCTTCTTAGTATACTTTGGAATGATTTTTATTCCGAGTAATTTATTAATTATAGTAGTTACTTTAATAGGATGTGCGATAGGAGTGGTATTGAAATATGTTATCTATTAATTATATAATATTAACAATATTAGGATGTTCAGTTGTTACATGGTTATCTAGGGTACTTCCATTCGTATTATTGAAGAAATTTGATTTACCTAACCCAGTTATAGAGTATCTAAGTTTTGTACCAATTGTAATAATGTCGGCTTTATGGTTCGATAGTCTATTTATTCAAAAAATTGGGGAATTTCCACAAATAAATTATGAAAATCTACTTGCTTCATTGCCCACTGTATTAAGTGCAATTATTTCAAAGAGTCTCTTGGTAATAGTTGTAGTAGGGATAATTTCATTAGCGATTATTAGAATTGTATTTTAAAAATAAAAAATGAGAATTTTAAGAAAATATAACCGAATTAATTTACAACTTAAATATACATGTTTATAGTTTAAATTTTTTTCGATTTATGGTATCATAAAAAGATAATAAAACATAACAGAAGGATACGAAAAATGGAGAAAGGATTATTAATAGTTCTTTCAGGACCTTCAGGAGTTGGTAAAGGTACTGTTAGAAAAGAGAATTTTTGAAAGTAATGATGTTGACTTCGAATATTCAATTTCAATGACGTCAAGAGGTATTAGACCTGGTGAAGTAGACGGAGTTGATTATTTCTTTAAGACAAAAGAAGAATTTGAATCTTTAATTCAACAAGGTGAGTTATTAGAATATGCTCAATATGTCGATAATTATTACGGAACTCCCGTTAAATATGTAAGGGAGACGATGGAAAAAGGAAAAGATATATTTTTAGAAATTGAAGTACAAGGTGCAGGACAAGTAAAAAGTAAAATTCCAGATGCTTTATTTATATTTTTAGCACCACCAAGTATCGGTGATCTTAAAGAAAGATTAAAAGGACGTGGAACTGAGACTGATGAAGTAATCGAATCACGTATAGCAAAAGCTAAAAAAGAAATTAACATGATGCACTTATATGATTATGTTGTTGAAAATGATGAAGTAGATAAAGCTGTAGAAAGAATAAAAGCAATTATACTTAGTGAACATTTAAAACGTGAACGTATAGAAATGAAATATAGAAGAGCATTATTAGAATTAGAAGAAATGTAGGAGAAAAAAATGTTATATCCAAAATTAGACGTATTAAAATCAAAAGTAAATTCAAAATATATGCTAGTATCATTAGCAAGTAAAAGAGCAAGAGAACTATTTGCAAATCCGGAAACAAGCAAACTAGACAAATACACTTCTCATAAAGAAGTAGGTAAAGCATTAGAAGAAATTGCTGAAGGGAAAATTTCAGTTTTAGAAAAATAGTTTAAAATATTGTTTACAAAATAGTTTTTTTAGTGTAAAGTAGTATAAGTGTTTTTCTTTGAGTGATCGCGGCAGTAATGCTGAGGAAAGTCCATACTCACACAAGCTGAGATGCTTGTAGTGTTCAACGCTAAACGAAAAAATAAGTTTAGGCACCTTATGGTGACGGCAGAAAATATAACCTAAGTAGTTTTCTATATGGTTATATGTCTTGAAAGTGCCACAGTGACGGAGTTCTTGTAGAAATATAAGAAGTGGAACGCGGTAAACCCCTTGAGTGAGCAATTCAAATTTTGGTAGAAGCACTTATTCCACAGAAATGAATGTAGGAATAGGAAATATGTATATATTTAGACAGATGATCACAGCTATTTTTACGAGAGTAAACTAGTCTCGTTTGAGTAAGATAGATACAGAATATGGCTTATGATAAGAAAAACAACTAGTTCTAGGGGCTCTCAGGAGCCCCTTTTTTTAAGGAGGAAGAAATGAATTTTAATTTAGTAGCAACAACCCCTATGGGAATTGAAGCAATAGTAGCTAAAGAAGTGCAAGAATTAGGTTATGAAACAAAAGTAGAAAACGGGAGAGTGTTCTATTCAGGAGATAAGAGAGCAATAGTACGTTCGAATCTATGGTTAAGATGTGCAGATAGGGTTAAAATCGTAGTTGCACAATTTCCTGCGTATACTTTTGAAGAACTTTTTGAAAAAACTAAAGAAGTAGAATGGGATAAATATCTTCCAGTAGATGCCAAATTCCCTGTAGATGGACGAAGTCATAAGTCTACATTATTCAGTGTTTCTGACTGTCAGTCAATCGTTAAAAAAGCAATTGTTGAGAAAATGAAGAAAAGCTATGGAGTTACAGGTTGGTTAACCGAGACAGGAGCTAGATATAGATTAGAGATTATTATGTTAAATGATATTGCAACTATTCTATTAGATACTTCTGGAGATGGGCTGCATAAGCGTGGATATCGAGCTAAACAAGGGACTGCACCATTAAAAGAAACATTAGCAGCAGCAATGGTTAAACTTACGAACTGGAAAGGTGAAACACCATTATACGATTTATTCTGTGGATCGGGTACATTATTAATTGAAGCGGCGATGGCAGCACAAAATATGGCACCTGGAATCAATAGAAACTTTGACTTTGAAAAATGGCCATGGATGCCAAAAAGTCTTGTAGATGAAGAAAGAAACAAGGCCGAGGATCTAATTGATTATGAAAAAGAATTAGAATTATATGGTTCTGATATTGATCCTAAGATGATAGCAACTGCTGAAAATAATGCTGAAGAAATAGGATTAGCAGGAGTTATTAAGTTTAAACAGATGTCAGTTTTCGACTTTGTAGCGAAGAAGGAAACTGGGTGTGTGATTGCCAACCCACCGTATGGAGAACGTTTAGGTGAGAAAAAAGAAGTAGAGGCGATGTATAAATTTTTAGGGACTGAACTTAAAAATAAAAAACACTGGTCACTTTACTTATTAACTTCTCATAAAATGTTTGAACATTTATATGGGAAAAAGGCGACGAAAAGAAGAAAACTATTTAACGGTTCCATTGAATGTACCTATTATCAATACTGGGGAGAAAAAATAAGATAACATTTGACAATTATAAAAATATATCATAAAATAAGGATGTAAGTAGAGTTATATTATAAAGAAAAGAGGTTGAGTTTATGCATTTAACAAAAAGTACTGAACAAGCAATCTGTATAATGGTAATGTTATACCTTCAAGATAGGCATGTTTTCTTAAATTCTAAGGAAATAAGTCAGCGTTTAAATATTTCTCCAACGTATCTGAAAAAAATTATGAGAAAATTGGTTGTCAATGATCTAGTAAAAGCTAACACTGGTATTGGCGGGGGATATAAATATAAATCAAATAAAAAAGTTACTTTATATGACGTATATGTAGCGCTAAACGGTGAAGTAGAAATATTTGCTTTAAAAACAGATTATGTATCTAAAATTTTTGAAGGTGCGTTAGCAGTTGATAAACGTTATAGCAAGTATTTGAAAAAAGTTAACACTGTAAATAAAGCTATAAAATCTTCATTAGAAGAAATTACAATCGAAAACTTAGTTGAAGATATTCTAGAAGAGAATTCTAAAATAAGATTAGATTGGAATAATTGGGAAGACGAATTTGAAAGGGTAAACGTCTTCTTTAAAGGATAAAAAATAACGGTTATGAAAATTCATAACCGTCTTTTTTATTATAGTGCACTAGAAAAAGCTTCGATAAATTTATCGATATTTTCAAAGTCTTCGTCTGTATCTGCTTCGATTTCAATTTTAAGGTTTTCTGTCGGGTTAGTTGCACCAGTTTTAGCAATTTGCTCGTTGAATTGATCTACAGAAACACAATATTCATCATAAATTGTGTCACCAGTACCTATAACTCCATAGATTTTTCCTTCATAGTTTTTATCAGCAAGTGCTTCGAAAAATTCTTCCATTTCTTCTGGTAGCTCTCCTTCACCATATGTGTATGTAGCTACGATAAATGCATCGGCATCATCAAGAAAATCAAAATCTTCCATATCTTCGATAAATAATTTTTCTATCTCTAATCCTTTTTCTTCTTCGAATTTTTCAATCATTAAATCAGATAACATTTCAGTATTACCTGTTAAACTCGCATAAACTAATTTAATATTCAAAAAGATTCCTCCGTTCTATTTATATATAAATGATAACTAGTTTCTATTATAACGTATAAGAAAAGTTAAGTAAACAAAAAGATTTCATAATATTTATTTTGAGCAAAATTATTGAAAATTTATGAAAATTGTAGTTTAATTTTACTATAATTTTCATTTTGGAGGTACAGTATGGTAAAAGATTTAATTCTTTTCCATTCTATCTGTAGTAGGAATAAAATTTAAAATTAAAATTTTACAAAATATAAATAAAAGATGAGTAATATACTCATTTGGAGGATAGATAAATGGAAAACAAATTTACA
>CALIWM010000002.1:0-4885 GCA_938046645.1 uncultured Gemella sp.
TTTTCAAATCTTCAATACTATTTCTATTGGAATCTTTTTTTGTTATAACTATGGGATGATAGTATGTTTTCCCCCTATTTGGTCTTGCTAAAAGTTCCAAAGACTCCTTATCTTCATACAATGAATATGCTCCTGTTGATAAAAACGCAACATCTATCTTATTATTTTTTAATAAAACATTTATATCTCTATAACTTTTTTTCTGTATTAACTTTACTTTCTTATTTAATTTCTCGCCGATATAATTAGCTAATTCTTTTTCTAAAATATAACTCTTATTATCACCAGTTACGGAAATCAATCCAATTCTTAAAGTTTCATCATCCTTCGCGCTATTATCAACTGTTTCTGTTACTTCAGAAAAATCTATATACTCTTCTTGTTTATTCTTCAAAACTAAAGGAAGTACAGCGAATAATAATACGGAAAGGAATATTACAAAAAAGCTTATAACTATTCTTTTCATTTTTCTCCAACCTCTAAATTATTTACTCCAATTTCAAATACTATATCAATAAATTATTATGTTAAATAATAGAATTAATACTATTTATCTTTTATTAATAGTATAACATTTTATTTTTAATGAAAAAAGTGAAATCATTCAATTTTTTCTGATAATCACAATAACTTGATTCATTATATATGATAAACAGAATAAATTTACTATCGACTTCACTAAATTTAGTTATTCTTTAATTTGTAACCTTAAAAAAAGAAAGGAGCGATTAAAAATCGCTCCTCTCTAGATGTACTTGCTAGCTTCTCTTATGCTAAGGTTAGCCATATTATCCTTATTTTGTTTAATAAATTCTCTAACCCACTCTTGATTATATTTAGAGTAATCACGAAGTGCCCAACCTATAGCTTTATTAATGAAAAATTCACTATCGCCTAGATTATTTACTAATATTCTTTCTAAACTTTGTTTATCTACTTTTTCTTTAAGTGATAATTGATACAAAATAGCTACTCGTTTTAACCAAATATTACTGTCCTTACTCCACTCTAGCATTATTTGATCATAACCTTCGATACGAATAACCAAGCTACCTACAACCTTAGCCAACAAATCAACAGTGTCCCACCATGATTTTGTCACTATTAGATATTTTAACCTTGAAATGTCTTCTCTTTTTAAGAATTTCTGCATTGCCTTTAAATAATAAACAACTACATATTGAAATTCTCTCTCTTCTTTATTCCAACAACTCTCAACAAAATCCCAATCGATGGTTTTGGTCTTCCTAGCATTTGGAAAATAATTTTTATAGATTTCCGTTCTAGTTGCACCACGTACACCTAAAAAACTAAACTTGTCCTGCATATACTTAGACATTGATTCAGCTAAAAGTTCATTACGATTTTCCTCAAGGTCAGCTATTAAATTTAATAATTTCATAATTTATAATAGAGATTCTTATCTATTATTCTCTAAACTTGCTTTAATAAATCCAGCGAATAATGGGTGTGCTTTTTCTGGACGTGATTTAAACTCTGGATGGAATTGACCAGCTACAAACCATGGGTGTTCAGGAATTTCTACGATTTCAACTAATTTACCATCTGGACTAACTCCTGATAATACCATTCCTTTTTGAGTTAAACGATCACGATAGAAGTTATTGAATTCATATCTGTGACGGTGACGCTCAGTAATATTGATTTCTCCATATTCTTTATGAGCTACAGATCCTTCTACTAATGTACATGGATAACTTCCTAAACGTAAAGTTCCTCCCATTTCAACAACATTTTCTTGATCCGCTAATAAGTTAATAATTGGGTATGGTGTGTTTGGATCTAATTCTGATGAGTGTGCTCCAGTTAAACCACATACATTACGAGCAAACTCAACAGCAGCAAGTTGCATACCTAAACAAATACCGAAGAATGGTACTTTATTTTCACGTGCGTATTTAATAGTAGTAATTTTACCTTCAACTCCACGATCACCAAATCCACCTGGTACAAGGATTCCGTCGGCGTCTTTAAGATACTCATGAACATTTTCTTCTGTAATATCTTCAGATTGAATCCAATCAATTTTCACTTTAGCATTGTGTTTATATCCTGCATGTTTTAAAGACTCTACAACAGAGATATAAGCATCGTGAAGTTCTACGTATTTACCTACTAATGCGATTCTTACATTTTCTTTTAGGTTATCTACTCTATCTACTAATGATAACCACTCTGTCATATCAGCTTCTGGCGCTGTTAAACCAAAGTGTTTTAATACGATATCATCAATTTTTTGAGCTTTAAGATTTACTGGTAATTGGTATAAATTACTTACATCGCGACTTTCAATAACGTTTTGTTTTGGAATATCACAGAATAATGAAATTTTAGCACGTAGTTCATCATTTAGAGCAAGCTCGTTTCTAACTACGATAATATCTGGTTGAATACCTAATCCACGTAACTCTTTTACTGATTGTTGAGTTGGTTTAGTTTTCATTTCTCCAGCAGCTTTAATGTATGGTAATAATGTACAGTGAATAAAGCATACATTTTCACGTCCTAAATCGCTACGAATTTGACGGATTGCTTCTAAGAATGGTAAAGATTCGATATCTCCTGTTGTTCCACCAATTTCTGTAATAACAACATCAGCATCACTAGATTCTCCTGCTAATAATACTCGTGATTTGATTTCATTTGTTACGTGAGGAATTACTTGAACTGTTCCTCCTAAATAATCTCCACGACGTTCTTTTTCAATAATTGAAGAATAAACACGTCCTGCAGTTACGTTAGAATATTGTCCTAAGTTAACATCGATAAATCTTTCATAGTGACCTAAGTCTAAGTCAGTCTCAGCTCCGTCTTCTGTAACGAAAACTTCTCCGTGTTGATATGGGCTCATTGTTCCAGGGTCAACGTTTAAATATGGATCAAATTTTTGCAATGTTACTTTTAATCCTCTATTTTTTAATACACGACCTACTGATGCCGCTACAATACCTTTTCCTAATGATGATACTACTCCACCTGTTACAAAAATATACTTTGTCATTGTGTTCTCCTTCTATTAAAAATAATAAACCCCCTACGAAATTATCGCAGGGGGTGGTTTCTTAAATCACTCTTTAAGAGTGCCCGTATATTATTCTAGCATAACGCTAAATTTTTAGCAACTAAAATAATTCGATATATTAAATTTTTCTTTTAGTATATATTAAAAGAATTTGAATGAACTAAATGGATAGTATCTTAAGCTTACTTTTCCAATCATTGCTTCTTTTTTTACAAACCCAAATACACGACTATCTGTACTGTGTTGTCTGTTATCTCCTAATACGAAGTATGTTCCTTCTGGCACAGTTTTAGATTTTGTACTACTTAAAAATTCAATATTAAAATCAGGTGTAAATGGTGCAGTTCCAGAAGCATTAGCCTCTTTAATTTTTTGAGCTAAGTATGGCTCTTCAACTTTCTGACCATTCACATATAGTACATCATTTCTATACTCTATAGTGTCTCCAGGAACTCCGATTATACGTTTAATATAGTCATCAGTTTCATTTGCATGGAATACAACTTCATCTCCACGCTCAAAATTTTTGCTGAATTTATTAACAAAAACTTTATCGTTATCAGCAAAAGTATAATCCATCGAATGTCCTTTTACTGTAAAAGGCGCGATAAGGTATGTGCTTATAAGCAGATAAATAGCAATAGAAACTACTACAACTACTATCCATTCCATAATTTCTCTTAAAATTTTCACTGGTATATCCCTCTTTTATTTTATTTATGATTAATAATTCTACCATATATTAATAGAAAAATCAAAAATAATTTCCTTATTAACATAATAGAATTGTAGATTTCACATCAACTCAAATATTTTTATCAGTACGTTTTTAAATGAAAATGAAAATATTCATGTAAACCATTTTCATTTATTATTTATTTTCTTTAATTTTTTCATGAAAATTGTTATTTCTGTAAGCACTTTTATTGTATTTTTTCATACGTGTGATATAATTATTTATACGGGAGTCTGTGAACAGTCTGAGAGGAAATATCAATATTTCGACCGCGCCTGATCTGGATAATGCCAGCGTAGGTAGACTTAGCTTAAAGACAAAACCTAGACCCCCCTTATATTGTAAGGAGGTTTTTTATTTTGATAAATTGCAGTATTGCATTACAAATTCTTCCCCTTGATAACCATGATGGAAGATTAAAAATTATAGATAAAGTTATCTATTTTCTACAAAATAAACATTCTAATTTAAAGGTAACTCCATTCGAAACAGTCATTGAAGGAGAATTTAATGACCTTATGGATACATTAAAAGAATGTTTAGTCCTAGCGGGTGAGGACAGCAAAAATATTTTTGCAAATGTGAAAATTAACTATGGAGATGTTTTAACTATAAATGAAAAAATTGACAAATTTAATCAATAAATATGCAGCAACTATTTCTATGTTGTGCTTAATCATAATTTGGCAAGGTGCTGGAAACCTTGGTTTATTGCCTAAATACATTATTCCTACACCTATTGAAATAGTAAAAGCATTTATAAAAAACTATCAACTATTAATATTTCACAGCAAAATCACCCTACTCGAAGCTATAATAGGTCTATTTCTAGGGATAGTCATTGCATGGCTTCTAGCTTTAATTATGGATAGTATACCAATATTTAACAAGTCTATTTATCCACTTCTTGTACTAACTCAAACTATACCAACTATTGCAATTGCACCTATACTTGTGCTTTGGTTGGGTTATGGGCTTACACCAAAAATCGTATTAATTGTTTTAACAACGACTTTCCCAATTGTTGTAAGTATTCTAGATGGATTTAGAAACTGCGATAAAGATATGATTACTCTTTTACGTCTTATGAATGCAAGTAAATTCCA
>CALIWM010000003.1:0-3939 GCA_938046645.1 uncultured Gemella sp.
CATAGCTGCAACCAGTATTTTCATGGAATCTTTTGACTTAACTTTATACTTTATTTTTGGATATAGTAAGTTATGTGTAGTTTTAACGTTTAACTTTTGAGCAACAATATCTAATTGGAAAAGTTTTTCTTTTTTTGTGTATTTTTTGGGTTTCGCGCTAGGAACTCGAACACTTGGTAGATTTGTAATCGCTGAAAAAGACCTATCTTCATATTTCTCTACACAATTCACAATAACTATTGGCCTTTTATTCTTTTTGGCACTTATCAGCTCGCGTTGGCACCAATATCGTGTTGAGTAATTATCACTCATAATTGCAAGGAATGTAGATTCCTTAATATTTTTTTTCTATTTTTTCTTCGAAATCCGGAAGAGCTAATTCTATTGGTTCTGGTTTAGACATATCTACACCTGCATTTTTTAGAACCTCAATTGGATAATTAGAACATCCTTTTGAAAGAAACTCATCTATATAAACTTTAGCATTTTTACTATCTTTTAGGATTAACTTAGATAATGCTTGTGCAGCTGAATATCCAGTAGCATATTGGTATACGTAGTAATTGTAATAGAAGTGCGGTACTCTAGACCATTCATATTTTATATCTTCATCATAGGTAAATACATCACCATAGTATTTCTTAATTAGGTTGAAATACTCAGTATTAAAGTATTCAGCTGTCAGAGCTCCCCCATTTTGAAGATGTTGGTTAATTTTATGCTCAAATTCTGCAAATTGAGTTTGTCTATATACTGTAGCTGTAAAGCCGCTTAATGCCTGATTAAGTACACGTAGCATACCATTTTTGTTACCTTCTTTTTCAAATTTATTATAAAGGTACTCAGTTAATAAAGCCTCATTACAAGTTGATGCTACCTCAGCAACAAAGATTGAATAATCTCCATATACGTATGGCTGATGTTTTCTAGTATAGTAAGAATGCATAGAGTGTCCAAGTTCGTGAATTAAAGTATATACATCATTTAATGTACCATCAAAATTTAATAGTACAAATGGTTTTGTAGTATAACCACCCCATGAATATGCACCCGAACGTTTACCTTTATTTGGATAAACATCAATCCATCGTTCTGTGAATGCTTTTTTCATATCATTAACGTACTCTTCACCCATTGGTTTAACCGCTTCAAGTACAATGTCACGAGCCTCTTCAAATGTGAATTTTAATGGTTCACCTTTCACTATTGATACCGATCTATCGTATAGTCTAAAATCTTCAAAACCTTTTGCTCTTTTATGTAAATTATAGTATCTTTGTAAGGTAGGAATTTTTTTATTTACTACCGTTACTAAATTATCATAAACTTCCTCAGGAATTAAGTTATTAGACAATGCATTATTTCTTGTTGATGAATATTTATGAACATCTGCATAATATTTTTTCTTCTTTAGATTTCCACCTAATGTAGATGCCAAAGTATTATTATGTTTTTTAAAATAATTATATAAAGCATGGAATGTATTTTTTCTAAGTACTCTATCCGGACTTTCCATATATGTTCCATAAGTTCCATGAGTTAGAGTATGTTTATTTCCATCTTTATCTTCAACTTCTTCAAATTCAACATCTGCATTATTCAGTGCTGAAAAAGTTTCGTCACTTGCGTCTAAAGCCTCTGCAGCCATAGCAATAATTCTTTCTTGTTCTGCGTCTAATGTATGAGGACGTTTTTTATTAAGTTTTTCTAATTTAAACTTATAAACTTTTAGGTCTTCTAATTCTTCTACATATCCTGAAAGTACTTCCTCTTCTATTGAAAGAAGTTCCGGTTTTAAAAATGACCATTCTGCATCAAACTTAGAATTTAAATTCATTGTTTTAGCATATATTTCACCATATTCTGCATTTGTACTATCTTGATCTTTTCTTAGAAAAGCATAAATAGTTAATTGCTCCATTTTTAAAGACATATCTTCTTCAACTTTAAAAACTTCTAATAATGCTTTTGCGCCTTCTTTAACTTTTCCTCTATAGTTTTTTATTTCTGGAACAAGTTTTTCTACTTCTTTAAATTGGTTCCAAAAATCTTCATTTGTTTTAAACATCGATTCTAAGTCCCAAGTATTCTCAACTTTTTGATCTTTTCTTAATAATTCCACCATATTATTTCTCCTTATGTGTAATACATAGTCTTAATTATAGCATATATTTTAGTAATTTGGTAATATATATTTTTAAAATTAACTTGAATTTTCTGAAAACAAAAGCTACTCCTCTACTTCCTTCTTATCAAGTGGTCATAATTTTCATGTCCTATAAAAATTTCACATTCTTTTTCAAATCCATAACTTTCGTATAACTTTCTTGCTCTATTATTTGATTGTGCAACATTTAAACTTAACTTAGCTTCTCCACTATTAACAAATTCTGTTAATAGTTTATTACCAATACCTTCTCCCCTGAAGTTAGAAAAAACAAATAATGTATCTAAATAAAATTCTCCAACCAATACTTCATCATAATCAAAAATCATCGAATCTTTCTTCAAATCAAAATTACTTACAACTTCACAATACCAAAACTCTTTCATTTTTTCAACTTCATCATAATGGTATGTAAAAGAAAATCCTTTAATTACACCTTCAATTTCATATACCGTACAGTATTTATAACTAAATCTATCATATTCAGATGAAAATACATATTCTAAAATCTTAAAAACCTTCTCTTCTGAATAATCTTTTAATATATCTATCTCTAATGATTTAATAAAGTCAAATAATCCTTCTACTACTTTAGTATCTTCCTTCGTTGCTTCTCTAATCATTTTTTCTCCTATACAATGATATCTTCTATTGTTAATGATGTTCCATTTCGACATTAAACCAATGCATATCACCATTAAAAACCCCAAAAATAGATAGTATATCATATCATTTATTATATATATTCTTATTACTTAATCTAATACCACTTCACCGACATTAGCATATCTTGCAAATGAAGGTTCATAATTTCTAACTTTAAATCCTAACTCTTCTAATATTACCGCAACGTACGAAGCACGAACTCCAGTAGTACAATAAGTAACCTGTAGTTTATTTTTATCTAAACCTTTGTTAGTTATATATTTCTCTAATGATTCTCTAGATTTTATGAATCCATTACTATCGACTAACGAATTAAATGGTAAAGAAATTGCACCAGGAATATGTCCTGCTTTATTCTCCCCATAAATTACACGACCATTATATTCAACTTCTAATCTAGTATCAATAATTTGAACATCTGGATTACCTATTTTTGATAATAATTCTTCTGTATAAATAGCTTTATCATTTTGAGGCGCTTCACTACGAACTACGTCGCTAACATCAATTCTATCAGATGATGGTTCATAATTTTTATTAAATCCTAATTTTTCGACTTGTTTAAATCCACCATCGATAAACTTAACATTATCAAATCCTACATAACTAAATGTATATAGGACTCTTGCTTCATCTCCAAACCCTTGTTCAGGCATAGTAAAACCATATACTAGTACTTCAGATTCATCTGTAATTCCTAATTTTGAAAAAATTTGTTGATAATTCTCCTTAGATAATAATTTTCCTAATTCCTCTCCACCAAATTCTCCAAGTAAACTTATATCAGTCCAATCAACAACGATTGCTTTATCGTACATTAAGGAACCTTCTTCAAGCATCCCCCCTCGTGCATCTATCACAACAACATTGTTATTTGTTCTATTATTTAATAAATACTCAGCATCAACCAACTTTTTAAAATCAAATTGTGTCATAACTGTTCCTCCTTTCTGACTGTATTACTATTCATTATAACATAGCTTTTTATCAAAAAATATAATTTCGCTTTCTACATATCATAAAATTATTACATTTTTAAAATAATCAGGTATATACAAATTCAATAAATAATATTTTTTAATAAATCGTAAACATTACTATTTACA
>CALIWM010000004.1:0-6402 GCA_938046645.1 uncultured Gemella sp.
ACTCTCTGCAACCTCTTCTACTTTTGTGAAAGTAGGTTCTGCTGCTGGTGCAAGAGTTTCTTTTACTTCTTCTGCTTTCTCTACAGCTGGCGCCGCTACTTCTTCTGCTTTCTCTACAGCTGGTGCCGCTACTTCTTGTGCTTTTTCTACAACTGGAGCTGCTACTTCTTGTGCTTTTTCTACTACAGGTTCTGCAGCTTCTTTCACATCTTCTACTTTTTCAGTTACTTTAGCAACAACCTCTTCCTTAACCTCTTCAGCTTTTGCTCCTAACTCTACAAAATTTTCTTCTACTTTTTCAAATTCTGCTGTTGCAGTTAATTCTTCTAATTTTTCTTTAGCAAGATCTTGTTCTTCTTGTGTTTTCGCTTCTAATTCTTGAGTTTTTTCATTAATAATTGCTGTTAATTTTTCAATACCAGTTTTAGTATTTTCTTTCAGTAATTCTTTATGTTTTTCTAACTCCTTAGGATTTTTATAATAATAAGCTCCTAATGCACTCACCGCTCCTAATAAAGCACCTTTAAAAATTTTACCCATGTTTGAATTCCTCCTAATTTCTTATCAGTATGATTTTATCAAAAAAATCAAACAATGTAAAGGATTTAAAGGTTTTTTATTCCTGTAGATTAAGTTTTTGCGCTAATCACACTAAAAAAGTATAGAAGCAACATTCAAAAATATTCCATTGAATGTCACTTCTATTTAGAAATTATTTTTATTTTAAGTGTTTTACCCTTGCTACAATTTCTTTATGTCGTCCTTTAATCATAGGTCGTGCTTGAGGATTTCCTAAATATCCACATGTTCTCTTCACAACATCACAGCTTTTTGGGTCTCTATTACCGCATTCTGGGCATTTAAATCCTTTTTTAGTAGGTTCAAATTCACCCTCATAGCCGCATTTATAACAACGGTCAATCGGTGTATTTGTTCCTAAATATCCTACCTTATCATAAGCAAAGTCCCACACCGCTTCCAACGCTTTTGGATTTTGTTTCAACACGGGATATTCACAATAATGAATGAATCCACCACTAGCATAGTATGGATAATCCTTTTCAAACTCTAACTTCTCAAAAGGCGTTGGATTTTTCCTTACATCATAGTGATATGAGTTCGTGTAGTATTCTTTATCCGTTATATTTTCTACAATACCGAACTTCTCAGTATCCATACGACAGAACCTATCAGTTAGCGATTCACTAGGCGTTGAGTAAATACTATACCAATAATCTCCTTCTACAGTCCATTTATCCACACATTCCTTCATATAACGCATAATATCTAAAGTGAACTCTTTAGCCTCAGGATTTTTCTCCCATTCTCCTCCATAAAATACACTTGCCACTTCATATAAGCCTATATACCCTAATGATAATGTAGAACGTTTATTATCAAATAATTGTTTTACCCTATCTTCAGGTTTAAGTCGTTTACCGAAAGCTCCGTGCATATAAAGAATAGGTGCATTTTGAGGCTTAGCCTCACCACAACGTTTGGCTCTGTAATCTAGTGCATCTTTACAAATTTCTAATCTCTCTTTAAAGATATTCCAAAACTCTTCTTTATCCCCTTTTGATTCTAGCGCTACTCTAGGAAGATTTAATGTTACCACCCCCAGATTCATACGCCCACTTTCGACAAGTTCCCCTTGTTCGTTTCTCCATGCAGGTAAAAATGATCTACATCCCATCGGAGTCTTACAACTACCAGTAATCTTCGTAATCGTATCATACATAAGTACATCTGGGTACATTCTTTGAGTTGCACAAGATAACGCAAGTTGTTTAACATCATAGTTAGGATCTGTTGGTTTTAAATTCAGACCATCTTTAATAACAAAAATCAATTTAGGAAAAATAGCCGTTCTTTTCTCTTTTCCTAACCCTTCAATTCTCACATTAAGAATAGCTTTTTGAATTTCTTTTTCAAAGTATCCTTCACCTAAACCGAACCCTAGAGATGTAAATGGGGTTTGTCCTTGAGACGAATATAAAGTATTAATTTCATATTCTAGAGATTGCATTGCATCAAAAATATCTTTTTTAGTTTTCTTATCAGCAAATTCTTTTTGTTTTTCCTCATCATCAATCCACTCTTGAGCCATTTTTAAATTCTTTTCGTAGTTCAATTGTGCAAATGGTGCAAGAACCTCGTCAATTCTATCAGCACTACATCCACCATACTGACTTGAAGCCACATTAGCGATAATTTGAGCCATTTGAGCAGTTGCTGTTTGAATACTCTTCGGACTGTCTACATCTGCATTCCCAATTTTAAA
Source organism: uncultured Gemella sp. (assembly GCA_938046645.1). Lineage (GTDB taxonomy): Bacteria > Bacillota > Bacilli > Staphylococcales > Gemellaceae > Gemella. The sequence continues at coordinate 2,285 of CALIWM010000004.1, forward strand.
ACCTTTTGTTAGCATCTCTTTAAAGTCAATTAAACAGCAGTTTGTCAAAGGTTGATAAGGTGAGTAGTCTAAGTCATGATAGTGAATTTCTCCTTTTTGATGTGCATTAGCAACATGTTTTGGTAACATTTTAAGCCCTATTGCTTTAGCTACAATACCACTAGTTAGATCACGATGTGTATTAAATACTAAACTATCTTTATTAGCATTTTCGTTTACCACATTCTCGTCACGATTAACCAATTTCTCTATCGCTATATTTATGTCAAGACTACGTTCACGCTCAATATCACGCATACTTCTATAGCCAACGTACTCTTCATAAATCGCCTCTTCCCCTAGAGTAAGAAGTGTATGCTCAACAATATTTTGAAGTTCATAGATTTTTATATCCCCTTTAAATCTATTAGCAATCTCCAAAATAACATTATCCACAATACCATTAATATTAACGCTATGGTTCTTGCCAAAGACAGAATGAACAGCCTTTTCTATTGCTTTATAAATTTTCTCAGCATCAAACTTTACTACTCGTCCATCCCTTTTTATAACTAGTAAATTTTTTGTTAAACTTTCTACTTTCGCTTTTGTATATGAATATAAATTATTATTTTGCATGTTATCCCTCATTTCTATATAATTTTAGATTCATAAAAACATTATAATACTATCTTATCCCAAAAAAATTTCCCTGTCTATAGTTTTTATTTCCGGGAAATTTATAAACGTTATAAGATAGCCGTTCAGCCAAATTGTGAATTTTTTTAGCTCCACTGTTTTTTAGAAAATAATTAAAAAACATTATTATATCAAGGTTAATAAAGGTTAACATATACTTCTGTAGCAATTTTTAAACAATAGAATTTATAATACAGTTCCTCTTTGCCCTATGCAACGGTAATTAAAAATGATATTCAAAAAGTTCACTTCAACCTAAAATATTTATTTTTTTGCCACTTAAACTATATTTTAATATAAAGATTTATGATAAAATTATATTAAACAATAAAGTGAGATATGTATATGAAAAAAACACAAATTGAAAAACTAACAGATCAATTGTTTTCTATGGAAAATGATAGTTCACTATTAATAAACGAATTAGAACCTTATGTAGAATTATTTATGCACTATGAATGTGCTATGCTTGAAATTGAAACAAAACTAAATGTATTCGATAAGGAATTTTCTCTTCATGGTGAGAGTAACCCCATCGAATCTGTAAATACTAGACTGAAGACACCAATGAGTTTAATGAACAAACTTAAACGTTTAGACTTACCTTTTGACATAAATACAATAAAAGACAATATCTATGATGTTGCAGGGGTTCGAGTTATATGTTCATTTAAAAATGATGTTTATAAACTTGTCGATGCGCTAAAACAACAAGATGATCTTACAGTTATAGCTGAGAAAGACTACATTAAAAACCACAAAGAAAATGGGTATAGAAGTTACCACCTTATCGTTAAGGTACCAATCTTCTTATCAGATAAAGTAGAACACGTGGCTGTTGAGGTTCAATTTAGAACAATAGCTATGGATTTCTGGGCTAGTTTAGAACACAAGCTTAGATATAAGAAAAATTTAAGTGAAGAGAAAGAAAAAGAAATAGAGCGTCGTCTTCAACTCTGTGCGGATATAAGTGCTAAACTCGATAACCAAATGCAAAAGGTTAAAGAAATAATAGAAGACGATTCACAATACATATAAAAAAGCTTGGATATTAGGCATAACTAATATCCGAGCTTTTTTATTTTATTATCAACTTATCTTTCTTTGCTATGATTTACAGAATAAGAAAAATAAATTGCTAAACCTACTAAAATCCAACATCCAAAAATTATCCATGTTGAAAATTGAATACCATATAATAGTATGATAAATAATAATATTGATATTATTGGTAAATACGGCATTCCTGGCATAGTAAATCCTCGTTTTGCGTTAGGATAATCCCTTCTAATAATAAATGTTGCATAGCTTACCAACATAAATGCTATTATGTAAGAGACATTAGCTAAATCCGCTAATTGTCCTAAAGGCAAAAAACCAGTTAAGATTGCCATTAATAAACCAACTCCAATTGTTGTTGTCCCTGGAACACCACTTTTATTTAATGACGCTAATTTCTTCGGTAATAGACCATCTCTACTCATCGTAAATAATATTCTTACAGCAGCAAACATCGCTCCTAATGGTCCAGATAAAAGACCAATTACCGCTCCTAAAGAAACTATTCCAGCTACCTTATCTTGTCCAACTACTCCAAGAACATACGCTAGTGCATCACCTTTTCCTAATTGGCTAAACGGTACCATTCCCGTTATTACCAAACAAACCATTATATAAAATATCGTACAAATTAATAGTGTAATAATAATTGCTTTAGGTAATGCTTTTTGCGGGTTTAGGGTCTCTTCCGCTGAAGTTGAAATAGTATCAAAACCTAAATACGCAAAAAACACTGTTGTTGCTCCTATCATTATCCCTGACATTCCTTGTGGTGCGAAATTATCAGTCCAATTCGTAGGAGTAACATAGAACACACCTACAAGAACGAATAATAAAATAACAATAATCTTAATAGCAACCATTAAATTATTTACAAACTTACTACTATTTGTTCCTTTAAATAATACTATCATTATTAGTAGAACTACAGTAATTGCTAAAATATTACCATAGCCACCTTCACTTGGTAAGGTTGTAAATTTCCCTGGTAGTATTATTCCAAATCCTTCTAATAAAGATTTAAAATAACTTGACCAGCCATTAGCTATGGCAGCTCCTGCAATTATATAACTTCCAGCTAAAAGCCAACCCATACAATGCGCTACAATCTCTCCTAGTGTGATATAGCTATACGTATAAACACTTCCACTTGATGGTATAGTAGAAGATAACTCTGCATAACATAAAGCTGTAAGTCCACAAGCCAAGCCCGCAATTAAAAATGAGAATATTACTGATGGTCCAGCTTTAGATGCTGCTTCGCCTGTAAGTACCAGTATCCCCGAACCAATAACTGACCCTATACCAAGTAATATTAGGTCCATAGTTCTTAAAGTTGGCTTCAAAGTCTTCTTACCACTTTCGCCAAGTACCCTTTCTAGTGTTTTTTTTCTAAATATTTGCATTAATAAAAAATTCCCCTTTCATTAGAATCACTAATACATTCTAACAATCCTTCTCTTATTAAATCTAACAACAATCTATTATAACGCGAGAATCTAATTTAATCAAATTTTTCTTATATCATAATTTTCCAAATAATTAATACAACAATATTACTTTGATAAATTCACAAAAATTTGTAACCTCATATTACTAACTATATAAAAAACCCTCTTTATTGGAAAGAGTTTTATCCAATAAAAAGGGTTTTTATTAATTGTTTAAACCATATGGCTTTTCCTTCTCTAAGAAACCGTTATTTCTGTTTCAAATTATGAAATAAGCCCTTCATTTTTAAGAATTTCTTCTGCTGAATCTTTCTTATCAGGATTTACTAAAACGATTGGTCCAGTACATCCCATTCCGCTCTCAGCGTATATTCCATTTTTCCAAAGTAGCTTAGTTGCATCTTCAAGGTCTAGAATATCAATTCCAGAGATTTGTGCAGTAACTACTTCTTTTTCTGGCATTTTAACTTCTTCAGTTGTAGCTGAGCCTTCTTTTTTAACTTTCAATTTAGAAATGAATTCATCTAGTTTAGCTTTATTAGCTTTTTCAAATTCTTGTCTTGCTATTTCGTTTACTTTACCTTTTGCTACTTCATAAGCATATTTCAATGCATTAGCTACAACAGGTGAACCAGATGCTCTTGATAAGATTAAAATTCTTCTATCATAGTCTTCTCCCACACCAGGTCCATATCCAAATCCACTAGCTTCATAATCTCCACCAGTAGTAAATGCTGAGAATACTTTCATGAATAAGTTACCAGTTAATGAATCAACAACCATAACATCAGGAGTTCCCATAAGTAAGTCATTACCTCTCATTACAGAACCACCATCTGCTCTTTGAGATGTTGCAAATTCAAAATTGTATCCATTACCTTTAAGGTCTAATAATATTTTTTCAACTTGTCTTGCACCTTCTACGTTTGC
>CALIWM010000005.1:0-2245 GCA_938046645.1 uncultured Gemella sp.
TCTTGTGGTTGGTGTAAACTAGTATATAGTTCCCTAAAATTATTAGCAAATTCATTTTTAGAGATTGGAAAAATGAGTGGCTGTGTTGGAGATAGAGAGTATCAGCATATTTTGGCGCATATCACTCTCATTTCGTCTAGGATAAACAGAGATTGAGGATTAAATAAAATATGGAAAGAGTTGAAGAACAATTTACGGATGAAGAACTAACACTAAAAGGGAGATTTGCAAAAGAACGATTTAGTGGGGATGAGAATGATATGTCTTATTGGTTTCCTAAAATTGAGCGAGTGAGCAAAATTCAAATTCCCAAGACTCTAATGTTTCAATTGACCGATTTTTGGTATGGTTGGGCGTTGTCTGACTATTACACGGAGGGAAGGCGAAAAGATTTTAATGACTATTTGATTTCAAACATCAAAGGCTCGTTTGATATAAATAATTTGGATGTTTTTGTGAAGACTGGAGTTTATTCAGACAAGTTTTATTTCAATAATCCCCATGTAGATAATCCATCAACAATTGGGACTTCTTTGTTAAATATTTTTTATGGTGCAATGCTAGTTGGGGCAGGAACGAGTCCGACAGTGGTAGTGCGAGAATATATTCCTCCAAAAGAGAATAACGGGACAATTTATAATGGAATGCCGTTAAGAAGAGAGGTGCGGTTCTTTGTGGATTTTGATTTGAAAAGAGTTTTGGGTTATTCAGATTATTGGCACAAATCAGAAATGGTTCAACTAGTCAAAAGTGTTGCTCCATCAATCAACGTTGATGAAATAGGCACTAAATTGCTAAAAAATGTTGAGTATCTAATTGATAACAACATTGTCGAGAATTATCAATCAAGTAAATTGAAGGATTTTGTGACTTGGGCAAAATGGTATTTGAAACAGGGGGATATTCAACCTTATATCCAAAGAATTTTTCCAGAAGTCGAAGAGCTAGCAAAAAGTGGTATGCTGACAGGGAAGTGGTCAATTGATATTATGTTTAACAGCATTGAAGAACCATATTTGATTGATATGGCATTGATGCAACAATCGGCACTGGTAGATGTTATGGTGACGCTATGATGAGAATCAAAACTCAAGGAATCCTTTGTCAAGTTAGATTCAACCGAAATCAGTCCGTTTTCTTGAATACAGATATGAATAAAATTATTATAAAGGAATGGATGTCTGAAATAGTTGCTTGTATCTATCGAGGAGGGGAATTTAGCGATAAGCAAAATATTAGACTGCCCTTGTATAATCCATCTGAAGGAGTTATCCTCTTAACATTGAAGGAGAACGGAGTATTAATTTTTAAACTAAATAAAAATGATGTCATTGAGCTGATGTATAGAGTTAATAAAAAACGGGTCTTTTCTGTATTGACAGAACTAGGGGCATCGGAAGGGTTTAAAAATAATTTTGAAATTTTAAAGAAAAAAGTATTTGAAAATAGCAAATAGCTATTTTCTTTTTATTTTCTATTGACAAATTAGAGGATATGTAATAAAATTATTATATAAATAAGAAGGATTTGGAGTATAAAATGGAAAGAATAGTTGGAAAAACAAAGTATAATGAGCAAGTCACATTTACGATTGCAGAAGAGTATTATGAGATAGAAGTTGTTAATTTAGATGACGACGAAAAGAAGTCTAAAAAAGGCAAAAAAGAAAAAGTTGCTGAAGGAATTGGCAATTATAAAAAGACTTTTTCTAAAAATTCAATTGAGATGAGAGGGGTTGAAAAGTTGGGTGCAGATAGCACATTGATTCAACTAAAATTCTCTGGCGAGCGGTTGAAATTTGTATTTACAACAGAAACTCCTTATGATAAAGTGAGGAAGATGATAGAATGAGATTGAAAAACAGTTACCAAGATTTGGGAGATAACTTAATAATTACAAGTTATGGATATGAAGATAGTGGCTATATCGTTCCTATTCAAAGTGTGGATGAATATTTGGAGAATAAAGACAGGTACTACAATGAGTGTGTGATTTTGCCAGACGGGAGGGTTATAGAGGCTTCCCCTAGTCATACTTATGTAGGTGAGAGTCTAGTTAATTTTTTAGCTGGTGAGAGATATGTTTTTTCTCCTACATGGTTAGTTGAGGAACGATTATATTTAACAAAGGCGATTTATGTTTGGGAATCATTTCAAACAACGTTTGATAAGGATGGAGTCACAGAAGAACAATTGGCTACACTATTGAAAATTGCTGATTCAACTTTTGTAGAAGTCAATTTAGA
>CALIWM010000006.1:0-5733 GCA_938046645.1 uncultured Gemella sp.
ACTGATTTCTTTATATGCATTATAGCTTGGTAACCATACTTCGATATCATATGTTTTAGCACTTGAGAATCCTGTATCTCCAGAACATAGAGTGATAACACGATATGGTAAGTTTAATTTTTTAAGAATATTTTCAGCATGTCCAGTCATAATTTCTAATTGTTCATATGAATTTTCAGGTTTAGCAAAACGAACCATTTCTACTTTATTGAATTGGTGAAGACGGATTAATCCACGAGTATCACGACCAGCACTTCCTGCTTCAGATCTGAAACAGATACTGAATGCTGTAACACCTTTTGGTAACATATCTTCAGTTAAGATTTCTCCATTATAGTAGTTTGTTAATGGAACTTCTGCAGTAGGAATAAGAGTTAATCCTTCAGATTCAACTGTATATACGTCTTCAACGAATTTAGGGAATTGACCTGTACCAAATAGGGCAGTTCTATTAACTAATTGAGGTACCATAAATTCTTCATATCCGTGTTCAACAACGTGAGTATCAATCATAAAGTTGATTAATGCACGTTCAAGAAGAGCTCCAGCTTTTTTATAATATACGAATCTGCTTCCTGAAATTTTAGCTGCACGTTCGAAATCTGCAATATCTAATTCTTCAACTAAATCCCAGTGGGCTTTTGGCTCAAAATCAAACTCTCTAACTTGTCCAATACGACGAACTTCGATGTTTTCATCTTCATCTTCACCGATAGGAGTCTCATCAGAGATAAGGTTAGGGATTCTAATAATTTTTTCATTGATTTCTTCAGCGATTTGTTTAACTTCAATATCACGAGTTGTAATTTCATCAGAAACGTGTTTCATATCTGCGATTACATCTGAAGCATCTTCGCGTTTTCTTTTTAAGATAGCAATCTCTTCACTTTTTTTATTACGAAGTGCTTTTAAATCTTCTACTTGAACAAGTAGCTCACGACGCTTTTTATCTAAGTCGATAAGTAAGTCAACTACATCTGTTTCTAAGTTTCTTGCTGCTAATTTTTCTTTTACCATTTCTGGATTTGCTCTAAATAATTTAATATCTAACATAATTGTATGCTCCTTCTAAATAATTTATTTTGATTGAATCTTATAAGTAAAATAAAAAATCCCTCACGTCAAAGACGCAAGGGACGATTAATTTCTATACCGTGGTTCCACCCAAATTCAATCTTAAAGATTCTTAAAAAATTATATTTGATATTATTTATAGTAGAATTTTAAAATAAACAATAAGCACTTTCAGCATTTGTACTCTCTCTGGGAATGTTCTTAGATTAAAACATGTCTATAATCAAATTTTATATATTTATTTAATATAATTTTACTCTATTTTTATCTTTTTTGTCAAGTCTTTTTGGGTTATTTTTCTTCTGTTGAATTATTCGAAGTATCTTCTGTTGGTTTAGTTGTACTGTTAGAAGTTTCTTCTTTATCTGTGTTATTTTTTGGTTCTACTGTAGTTGCATTACTATTGCTATTAGAAACTTCATTTTCTGAGTTAAGAGTCGTACTATTTTCATTTTCTGTTGAAGATTCTTTTGGCTTAGCATTTGCTAATAATGCAGCAAGTAATCTGTCGATATCATTAATTAATATCGTTTCTGCTTTTCCACCAAGTGTGAAGTTCACGGCTTTTCCATATGGTGTTTCAATAACATTTAATGAATCTGGAGAAAGTTTGAAGATTCCAGCAAGTAAGTTTACTTTTGCAGTTTCTTCTGGAGTAAGTTCTACTTTTTTATTATCTGTCGTATTATTTTCTTCTTTAGGTGTACTTACTTCATTGTTAGGTTGATTTCCAGTATTACTGTCATTATTTGTGTTATTATCTTTTTCTTTTTCTGTTTTTTCTTCTTTTGGTTTTACTTCAGTAGCTGGAGTAGTAGATTCAGAATTTTGGGTTGTTTTATTTGCATATTTTTCGAAATCTGCTTTATCATATTTGGCATTAGAGAATTCAATTGGGAATGAAGGATCGTTAGCTTCTTTTGCGAATTGATCAGCAGACGAGCGAAGCGTTGCACCATCACTGTCAGTCTCATTTAATTTATTATATTTTTCACCGAATTCTACTTTTGAACTTTCATTGTGTTCTAGTGCATAGTGAAGAGCATTTTTTGCGTTAATTAGTCTTGTTACAAGTGTTCTCATTGGTGTTCTAGTAATGAAAGCTTGAGATTCGTATGAATCTTTTACAAGAGAAGCAAGTTCTTCACGTAGTTGGTTATCAATTTTATCACTATCTATATTTTCTAAGAAGTATTTAATGTAACTTACAGTTGTAATACTTTCACGATCTTCGAATTTTTGAAGTTCATCTAGCATATGACTAACTTTGTTTAGTGTATTAGCATCTTTATTTGAGCTAGCTTCATTTAACTCATTAGTTAAGTCAGTTTTTGAAAGACCATATTTTTCAATATCAGTATCTTTGATTCTATTTAGTAGAGTATTATATTTTTTAACTAATTCATCATTTTTAGAAGTATCCGCATTAGCTTCTTCTTGGATGTATTTTTTATCAAAATTATTTAACATTTCAAGGTAACCGTTTGTAGAGTTAGTTGGTAATTCTTCTATTGTTGCACGTAATTGATCTAGTGCACGATTTACACGGTTTGCTTGTTTTTTATCATTGTTGTGTTTAGCAAGGTTATTAGCTTTAAGTTCATCTATACGTTTGAATACAGCTTCCTTATCGAAGTCTCCAGCAACATAGTTTCCTGTGATATTAGGAATTCTATTTTTGTAATAGATGTCAGCTCCTTTAGACAAAATTTTAACAAAGTGATCATGATCACCATGAGGAATTACGAATTTATCCCCATCACGTTTAATTTTATCTGCAGGAATACCTGTACGTTTTGATAAAGCAAGTAATTCATTTTCAAAATCCACTTCATCATCACCTGTAACCTCTGGAATATGGAATTTCTCACGAGGAATTAGATATGGGTGAATGTGTGTTGGATCGTAAGCGTGAGCTGGTTCATTAAATACGAAGAAATCTTTTGTTACTTTTACAGCTTCTTTTGGTACCCCGTATACTTCAGCTATGTAATTAATTTGTTTTTGAATTTCTTCAGTAATATTTACATCAGTCTCATCAATATGAATTGCATTTAATAATACAGTGTGACTATGATCACCATGTGGGTATGTTAATGCTTGTCCATTTTCAGTTTCTACTAATTTAATAAGCTTAGGATCAATTCCTAGTATTTTAGCAAGATGATTGATTTTTTTAGTCACTTCTTCAGAATAATTTTCTTTATTTTCTTTTTCTGTATTATTTTCTTCTTTGTTGTTTTCTGCTGGTTTTTCAGTAGTTGTCTCAGTTACATCGTTAACATTTATGTCATCTAATAATGTTGTTTTACCTTTATATGAAAGAGCATCTCCTTGTGCTGTAGATACATATTTAATTGTGTTTTTATCGATGTTATTTTTACTTGATAAGTAGTTTATTTTTTCAGTTACTTTATCTTCTAATTCTTTATATTCTTTTTTAGCTTGTTCTAAATATTTTTTAGGAATTAATTTTTCGAATTTAGAATTTACTAGTTGTTTATAGTACACAAAGTGTTGGTGCCCATTGTGATCAACCACTAGTCCTAAAGAAGTTGGTGTACCAACAGTATTTTCACTTAAAACAAAACCATCGCTAGTCTTAAATTGAACTCCAGCAAAAGATAAAACGCTAGGTCTTACAACCGTTTCTTCTACTTTTGGCTTCTCTTCATTTTTTACTTCAGGTAAAATAGGAGTAGGGATAACTGGAGCTGGTTTAATAGCTTCAACAGGTTTCTTCTCATTTTTCACCTCAGGTAAAGTAGGAGTAGGGATAACTGGAGCTGGTTTAACAGCTTCAACAGGTTTCTTCTCATTTTTCACTTCAGGTAAAGTAGGAGTAGGAATAACCGGAGCTGGTTTGACAATTTCAGTAGGTTTCCCTTCATTTTTCACTTCAGGTAAAGTAGGAGTAGGAATAACTGGAGCTGGTTTAACAGTTTCAACAGGTTTCTCTACTTTATTCTTAGGAATATAGTGGAAATGATCTCCATGGCGTACTGTATATCCATTTTCATCTTCACTTACTATATCTTTTGGATCAAATTTATAATCATCTCCATGATCTGATGAATGTTCATGATGGTCATGGTGATTATCATTTACTATATTAGTTCTTGGAGTGTTCATTACTGTTGTATTCGTGTTATTATTAGTAGTTCCTTGGTCATTTAATAGATATTCCCATTGTGTTCCTCTTAATTGTGAATATGGAATTATATGTTGATGACTACCGTGTTGAACTATAAAGCCAAAACTATTTCTTCCTATAATATCACTTTCACCTTTAAAAATATAACCATCACTTGTTGGAGTTGTTACTCCTGCAGTTGATGATGCTAGAGAAGAATTAACTCCAGCTTCTTTTGCTTGTGATAATTGTGAACTTGATAATTTACTTTTCTTAATATAGTGGAAGTGATCGCCATGGCGAACTACGTAACCATCTTGAGTTTCACTTACGATATCTTTTGGATTAAATGTGTAGTTATCTCCACTACCTTTAGATTCACTAGATTCACCATGGTGATGATGGTGATGTGCACTAGCTGAAATTTCTTTTCCAGTACTTTCGTCAACAACGTTATTTTGTGTAATACCTTCTTTAGGATAGTAGTAATATTTACCATTAACTTTTATGACATAACCTTCAGCTAGTTCATATTGAATATCTTCATTTTTTAGTTTATAGTCTTTATTTTTATAAACTAAAGAATCAAGAATTTTAGCGTTATAAGGTACTAATCCTTTTTCATAGTGACTATGGTCACCGTGAAGTGTAACATAACCATCTTCAGTAATTTCACTAACAACTACTGAGCTAACTTTGTCCGAGTAATTAATTTTTTTTGCTTGTGCTGTATTCTGCACTAGTGATGTAGTTTCATATGTTTGGTGTTTTCCATATTCATATCCTGCAAATGCAGATAATCCGATTACTAATGAACCACATGCACCAGTAATAATCATATTTTTCTTATTCATATATATTCTCCTTAATGTTATAATTCGTAATAATTTCGATTTATTATAACACGTTTATATCTTCTTGTAAATAGTTATCTTTACGATTTACTAGTTTTTAAATTAATATTTTTATATTTTTTTCTTATTTAAAAATTATAACTCTGATTTAATAAACTTTAATAATTACGGATGTTTAGAAAATTATGTTTGTCATCAATGTAATAATATCTTATTTATAATACTTAATAAAAATAGATTTTTAAATGTGGAACCTAAAAACACAAAAAATGGATACCAACTGCATAATACAGTTTGATATCCATACGTTTTTATATTTATTTAGTTATATATTTTTTTCTTATAATACTAGCTGCAATAATTAAAATAAATCCTGTAGAAATAAATGAATTTGCAGGTATCCCCGTTTTAGGGAGTATTTTCAATTGTTTTTCATCTTTAATACTATTTGTTTCAGGCAATCCATTATTTTCTTTTTCTTTGTTTTCTATTTTTTTAAAAAAGAAAAACTTTTTTTAAAAAAAAAGAGGTAGGGTAGTATTTTTTAAAATTTTATGGCACAGTAGTTGCAAATCGAAGAAATGTTAGATTGACACCTTCGGTGCAAGGAGAGAATATGTATAGTGGCTATCAAATAGATTTTACTGATTTCGATGCAAAATACTTTGAAAT
>CALIWM010000007.1:0-3555 GCA_938046645.1 uncultured Gemella sp.
GAAATGCTCAAATAGGAGCAATACATGCGGTTGCTTCTTATGCAACACTTAATTCAAAAGATTCCGCTGTTATTGTTATGCCCACAGGCTCTGGGAAAACGACAGTTGTTATGATGGCACCATATATTTTAAAAAAAGCAAAGGTCTTAATTGTTACTCCTAGTGCTATGGTTAGGGGGCAAATTGCAAACGACTATGCAAGTTTAAGAACGTTAAAATATGTGGGAGTATTTTCAAAAGATACTAATGCTCCAAACATATATGAAGCTAAGCATCTATATCATATAGAAGTAGATGATGAAATTTTAAATGCTGATGTAGTGGTAGCTACCCATCAGGTGGCTGCATCAATTTCTGATGCACAGATAAAAAATGTTTTTGACTATATTATTATTGATGAAGCACACCATGTTCCCGCTCCAACATGGCAACGAATATTAAAAAATATGATAAATGTTCCATCTTTACTTGTTACAGCCACTCCTTTTAGATTGGATAAAAAAGAAATAAAAGGGAAGACAGTTTATAATTATCCACTATCTAGAGCATATAAAGACGGAGTATTTGGCGAAATAATGTTTAATCCAATAGAGGAAGGGACTGAAAAGGATAAAAGAATTGCTTTAGAGGCAGAAAGAATTCTACTGAATGATAGAGAAAGTGGATATGATCATTTTTTGATGGTAAGAACTGACACTAAAGATAAAGCAAAAGAATTAGAAAATTTATATGAAAATATTACGAAATTAAAACTGAAACGAATTGATAGTGCAATGTCTACAAGAACTGTTGAAAAAACCATAATGCTACTTAAGAAAAAAGAACTTGATGGTGTGATTTGTGTAGATATGTTGGGCGAAGGGTTTGATTTTCCTAATTTAAAAATTGCAGCAATACATGAACCGCATAAATCTCTTGCTAGTACTCTCCAATTCATTGGTCGTTTTGCAAGAACTAATGCTGAAAAAATAGGTACTGCAAAGTTTATTGCTATGAATGATGATAATCTTAAAATTGAAAATCACAAATTATATTCAAGTGATGTTGCATGGCAAGATATGATAATAAGCATGTCAGAGGAAAAAATAGAGGGTGATCTAGAAGCTAATGAAATTTTGAACAATTTCACAAAACCTGAAGATCAGGATGAGTCGATATCTTTGAATAATATTCGACCTAATTGCCATGCAAAAGTATATAAAGTTTCAAACTTTGATATATATGGAAAATTCCCAGAAGAATTAAAAGTTGGGGAAAATATATATAGAAGTGAAGAAACTAATTCTATCGTAGGAATCTCCAAGATAAGTAGTACACCATTATGGTTAGCTGGAGATAGTGTATTAAATAATGAATTTGGATTATATATTGTACATTACCAATCAAGCACCAAGTTGCTGTTTATATATTCACAAAATAAAACTGAAGCGGTGTATGAATCAATAGTAGAATCTTTTGTAGAAAATTACGATAAGATTCCAAGAGATGAAATGAATAGAGTGCTGGCAGAGTTTTCTGAGTATGAATTTTTCAACACTGGAATGCAGAATAGGTATTCAGAAAGTGGAGAATCTTATAGGATTTATGCTGGATCAAATACAGCTGCATCAATTGATGAAACAACAGGAAAAATGGTTTCTGCAGGGCATGCATTTTGTAAGGTTAAAAAAGATGGTTACGAAAGTACAATTGGTTATAGTAGTGGATCAAAATTTTGGAGTAGCTCTTACTTTACTATTCCTGAATATATTAAGTGGTGTGATTTATTCGGAGAAAAAATTTCTAACGATAAATTAAAAGTAAAAACAAATACAAATTATGATAAGTTACCAATCCCCGTTAGGATTGTAGAATATGAAAGTGATATATTGTTTTGCTTCTTGGATAAGAAATCGTATATATCTCCTTGTACTATAGCATATAGAGGCAATCTGGATGAAAAAGCATTGATTACAGATGTTATATTTAAAATTATAGAGGTAAATAATAATATCATCAAATTTAAAGTTGAGCTATTTGATAAATGTGAAGTTATAAACTGTGATCTAATGGGAAACTATAGCTCAGAAAAGAAAGAGTTTATTTGTAAAAATGGAAAAGAAGAATATTCTTTGGCAGAATATTTTTCTAATAATCCTCTTTCTTTTAAGACGGCGAATGATACTGTTTATTGTGGACAAGAAGTCTTAAAAGGGAATTTAGAATTGGAAAAATATGATTCAAAACGAATTTGTGCGTTGAAATGGGATGATATGAAGGTCGATACAAGTTTAGAATGTGGAACTGGAACTGGTGGAATGATTTCTATTCAAGATGGACTTAGAAATTACTTAGAAAAAGAATCCAAGTTTTCACATATCATATTTGATCATGGAACAGGTGAAATTGCGGACTTTATTACTATTGAAGAAAATGGAGATTTCATTTATGTGAAGATGTACCATTGTAAAGCAAAGAAAGGAAGAGAATATAATTCGTCAGTAGGGGATGTGTATGAAGTAACTCAGCAGGCGATAAAAAGTACTATTTGGGTTTCCTCTAAGGCGATGCTTCTTAAGAAAATTAATGATAGGGTATCAAGAGCAAGTAGTGAGAAATTTATTAGGGGAGAATTTAAAACCTTAAAAAAAATATTGCAAGGACCGAAAGTATTGCAAGTAAAAGTATATGTTGTACAACCTGCAATCAGTAAGTCTCTTCAAATTCCGGATAAAATTGGAACTATACTTTCTGCTGCAACAGCATTTATAAAAAATACGGGTAAAGTCCAAGAATTATTGGTAATTGGAAGCGAGTAAAGGAGATGAAAATGAGAAAGTTTTCATATAAAAATTTGTTTAAAAAACTAATAGATTTAGATATGACAAACAATGAACTTATGGAAAAGGCAAATGTGAGTAAAAGTACATTCTACAAAATAAAGAATGGGCAAAATGTAACTACAGATGTTTTGCTTAGGATTTGTAACACATTAGACTGTGATATTTCAGAGATTGTAGAATGTGAAAAAGTTATATGATATACAGAGTATATGTATTATAAATAAATTATTAGTTTTGCTGTAGAATAACAGTATCACTGTTGATACTATTTTGATACTAAAAAACTCAAAAACTATAAAAAATAGGTATAAAACACTCAAGAACAGAAACTAAATAGATACTGTTTTATGAAAATAAGAAACAAATATAATGTGGTAATTATTGAGTGGGAATGATGGAACTACACGAAAAAGGGGACAAAAAGAGTTGGTGAAAACCGCTGTGGTCATTGAAATTTCAATGGCTGCAGCGGTTATATCTTTATTTTAAGTTTAGGCATAAGCTAGAGATACTGTGTTGCTTCAAATCTATACAGCTAATCTTCTGTATGATTAGGATCTGCACTATTTATATTTGATTCTATTGATGTCGCTGCTGCTCGCGCCGAAGACCAGGCAAACTGGAGATTGTATCCGCCCGTGATTCCGTCTACATCAAGCATCTCTCCGATGCAGTAGACGTTTGGGGCGGATTTGAGCTGCATCGATTTGCAGTCAAACTGGTCGAGGCGGAG
>CALIWM010000008.1:0-25636 GCA_938046645.1 uncultured Gemella sp.
ATTCCTTACCTTGAAACGACTGGTATGCCTACTAGAATCCTACTTGTAAAACGTCGATTCAAGTGCTATCATTGCTCGAAAATAATGGTCTCTGAGACTTCTATCGTCAAGAAGAATCACCAAATCCCTCGTATCGTTAACCAAAAGATTGCTCATAAGCTGATTGAAAAGACTTCTATGACCGATATTTCTCATAAGCTGTCTATTTCAACCTCAACCGTTATTCGTAAGCTCAATGACTTCCGTTTTAAGCATGATTTTTCTCGTCTGCCTAAGATTATATCCTGAGACGAATATGCCTTTACAAAGGGGAAAAATGAGCTTTATTGCGCAAGATTTTGATAACCTCAATATCATCACTGTTCTTGAGGGAAGAACACAAGCTGTTATCCGGAATCACTTTCTGCGATACGATAGAGCCGTTCGTTACCAGGTGAAGGTCATTACGATGGATATGTTTAGTCCCTACTATGCCTTAGCTAAACAGCTTTTTCCATGTGCTAAAATCGTTCTGGATCGTTTCCATATTATCCAACATCTCAGCCGTGCTATGAGTCGTGTCCGTGTTCAAATCATGAATCAATTCGATAGAAAATCCCATGAATACAAAGCTATCAAGCGCTACTGGAAGCTCATTCAACAGGATAGTTGTAAACTCAGCCATAAGAGATTTTATCGCCCTGCTTTTCGTATGCACTTAACGAATAGAAAAATTCTAGACAAGCTTTTGAGCTATTCAGAAGACTTGAAACACCACTATAATCTCTATCAGATCTTGCTTTTTCACTTTCAGAATAAGGATCCCGAGAAATTTTTCGGACTCATTGAGGACAATCTAAAGCTGCTTCATCCTCTTTTTCAGGCGGTCTTAAAACCTTCCTCAAGGACAAAGAAAAAATCGTCAACGCCCTTCAGTTACCCTATTCTAACACAAAATTAGAAGCGACTAATAATCTCATCAAACTTATCAAATGAAATGCTTTTGGTTTTCGGAACTTTGAAAACTTCAAAAAACGGATTTTCATCGTTCTCAACATCAAAAAAGAAAGGACGAAATTCGTCCTTTCTCGATCTTAGCTTTTCTTCAACCCACTACAGTTGACAAAAAGCCAATAAAATGTCCAACTTTTGGGGGTCAGTACAAATCGAAAGACTAGTTTTGTTAATTCACGTACTTCAAGATTGGGAAACTGTGAACCGCTGGCTTCATTGAGAAACTATGCAACCAAGTTAGTCGGGTGTTGAGCCCATTTTCTTCTCTGCCTTCCCAAGAAAAGCTGATGATGAGTCATTCTAACTAAGACTAAAGAGTGTTCGCAAACCTTGGTATAATAAACTCTTGATTAACATCGTTAAAATTGATTGTTCAAAAATTTTCGGAGTTGCCTTTGTTTAACAGTACTCAATCCCCATACATCTGATACTAACATCATCAACACAACAAGCATAAAAATATATCCCACATTTGATAATGATAATAATGATGAAAAATAAGAGAAGTACACCGTCTTACTGAAATAAACTAAATTTAATACTGTAGTTATTAGCATCGCACTAAAGAAAGATAAAAGAAAAATAAATATATTGTCAAAAAATATTATTGAAAAAATATACTTTTTCTTATACCCCAAGCTATATAAAATAGCTAGCTCTTTTGATCTATTGACTATATACCCTTTATTTAAAAATGCAATTACTGCTCCTATGACCAGTGAAATTACAATCGAACCAACTAACAATATTCTCACTAAGCCACCATAAATATCACTAAAAGTTCCCGACCTCATATCATATCTGGAAGCTAATCTATACTTAGGAAATAGTTTTTGCAGATTTTTAGAAATAGTCTCTACATCGCCAGTTGTTTTTATTAACATTCCATCTTTACTTGTCCCTACAGCATTTACATAATTATCATAACTATCTATAATTTCTTTACTAGCCTTTGAAGTTTCAGGAGTCAACGATAATATATATTTGTGATGTTCATATGATTGTTGACTTAAAAAATATTCAAGAGTAGATTCTTCAAAATAAGAAGAGTAGATTGGATAATCTGATTTCAAACTATTTTGATAATATGTTTGATAAACACCACTAATTATTACTTTATCATTCTTTTTTTCATTAGTGTATATATTCGTTGTTTCCAGCTCACTCTCTTTCCCAAGAACTTTTTGATAGTCTTCAGTATTGAAATGTTGCAAAACAAAAGTATCTGGGACTAAAACTTCGTTACTATCATCCTTTGGATAGTCACCTGATAACAGGATTATATTCTCCGAATTATAATCTGGAATAAAGTATTTAGGAACATTGAGTTTTTGGAGATAGAATGAAAGTGAAGAAATTTTATTCCAGCCATAGTTAAACTTTCCTATTTTACTAGAAAAATCTTTTTCAGAAAAACTTAATTTTAAACTATTATAAGCATTGTTATAGTTAGATTTTACACCATAATTAAATAAAATTACCTTCTCAATTCCATCAATAGATTCAACTTGTTTTTTATCTTTCTCTGAAAAGCCTATCCTCTTACCATCATAAGGGCTTTGTATATTATTTTCGTTATAATCTTTTATTGTATCTGTATTGAGTTGCTGAGTAGATACCAATATGACTTTTTCACTTATTCCTGTAAAAAAACGCTCAAAACTAAGTAAAGAAGCTGAACGATACGCAGTAAAGCCTAGTATAAAAATAGATATTATTAAAGTCATAGGAACTATCAAAAGTAATTGCCTCTTAATATTTCGAATTCCCTTTAATTTTACATAATCTATAGTAAAGTTAAAGGGAATTTCCCGATTATTTTCGTTTAAATTATCAGATAACTTTACATTTTCCTCTATTCTTCTGACTTCTTTAATTGTTTTATCTTTTATCTCATATACAACATCTGCCAAATTAGCCAACTCTCTATCATGAGTGATATAGAAAATAAGAATTCCACGATTTCGAAGTTTTTGTAGATATTTAAAAACTAATTGGCTAGTTAAACCATCTAAGTTTCCTGTAGGTTCATCTAATAGTAAAATCTTTGGGTTTTTTATAGCTGCACGTGCAAGAGCTACTCTCTGCTTCTGCCCTCCGCTTAACTCAAAGCAAAAATTAGATTTCAAATCAAAAATATCTAATTCTTTCATGATACTTTCGATATCTGAATCCGATGCATTACTTGCTAATTTTAAATTTTCAAAAACAGTAAAGTCTTCCAAAAGTTTATAATCTTGAAAAACTAACCCTATCTTTGATTCTCTTAACCTAGCCCATGTATCTAAACTATATTCTTTTGCGTTTTGATTGAATAAAGTATACTCTCCTTCATATTCCTGATCTAAACCAAACAGAATATTAAACAATGTTGATTTACCTGTTCCACTCTCACCTATTAATGAATAAATTTTATTTGGGTCTTCTACATTAAGTGAAACTGAATCCAAAACTATTTTTTCTTTGTATTTTTTGTTAAGATTTGAAATTTTCAACATACCTTTTACTCTCCAGTGTCATCTAAAAATAATATGAGAACCTGTTGTAAAATCGTTGTACTAGTAAATTTAAAAATAAATCAAATTTATATCAGTATAATTTTACTTTTATTAAATAACTAAGCGCCACGGATATATAGTATATTTTCCAAAAAATAAAAGTTGAGTTATTTAGAATAATACTAATGTAACTCAACTGATAGATTTTTGCTATTTTGAAGGGTTAGACATTAGCTTAAAAAGCACTAATATTCAGACAACAAGTTTTTATGAATCAAACCAAGGTGAATGCCAATATCTACCATTTATAATAACCTGCCCCTGTCTATCTAAAGCAGGTTGCCCCCAGTAATTATTAGACGCCTTTTGTTCAGGTCCTAATGTGTGATTACTATACCCAATCCAATCACCATTTGCTCGAACAACCCTAAAAGTAAAGTGACCTACCTCATTAAAAGAATTAGAGGTCCCTACTTCTGAAACACCGTTTGCGTCAAATTGGAAATTAGAAAACCATGATCCTTGTGCGGCAAATGCAGTAGTCCCAGAAATAAGGGATAACGAGGTAAGAGACAGGAATATTAATGACTTAAATTTCTTTAACATATTTTTTCCTTTCTTTTTAGGCAATGTATTTTTTAATTTAAACGAAGCAACAACTTTTTATCAGTATACTTCAAAACATCGATGTGATTATACCTACTATCATTGAATCTAACGACAATATCATCGCCACTAACGACATATATGTTGTTAATGGCTTGCGTTGTATCACCTACCAGGATATTTGATAAATCTGTATCTACTGTGGTTTTTGTAAAAATTGCCTTCGTTTTCATAAAATATAAATAGACATCATTACCTATTTGTATCGCTTGATAATTTGAGATTTGTTCAAAATTATCTAGATCCGCTTTAGCAGATATAGAATAATCTTTATCAGTTTTTATTACTTTTACTTGTAAAGACTCTAGTGGTATAATTACTCTTGTACTGTCTTGATATACTTTCCAGCTATAATACCCCCCAAATAGCAAAATAATCCCAATAATTATTAATAGAGTTTTTTTTCTAACCATAGCTTACTCACATTCCAATCTTATTGAGGAGAATCTAGTTTATAGTTTCCTTTACAACACATTAGCTAATTTCATTCATTAGCAAGAGCTTGCTAAATTCTATAAATTCTTTCCCCTTCTAAAAACTAAAATTATTACTCTCAATGAATGAAGGTATAATAATCTTTTATTTAAACATCTTCCTCCTTCCCTTTTTTGTTTTGGTTAGACCTGTTTAAAAAATCATATTTTCATTTATTATTATACTCTCTTATTTTTAATTTGTATACACTTACGTTGTTCCTATTTTTTATGTTTTTGTTTTATTTTGTACGATAAATTGCAATAAAAAGTTCAACAAAAAACCATTGATTCACAAATCGTTAAAACTGTACAAAACAACACAAACAGACATGAGGAGATTCTATGAGCCACTTACATATTACCATAATTTATTCCCTACAGATATAAGCATATCTTGAAGCAAGTTTTAATCAGTCCGATATTGCAACTAAGTTAGGTTTTCAGCCATAGAAACACTTCAGAAGTTTTTCCCTTTTACCACATTTTTTTGTGAAAATACCAATTTTTTTGATATGATTCTCATGGTTCCCTACATCAGATAAATCATTGTATATTTTAACAACATTAGACATTAGATACCCTCCTAATTTTTGAAATTTTTAATTCATATTATAAATATAAAATATTAGGGTAATAGATTCTTATTTAACAACATCATATGCTTATTCAAAACCAACAAAGGTAGAACAAATCTTGTACGAATAACAGATTGGCTATTACTTTAAAATAAATTTGCAGCTCCAGGATCAATATCTTCAGAAACAACATATTGATTTTGAACTACTAACTGGCTATTTAGAGTTACACCTATCCCTACAAGGGTAAGTCCCAAAACTAGAGATGTAACCGCTTTCTTAAACAAATTTTTCATATGTCTCTCCTCTCATCTTTTGTACTTATTTTAGCACTTCGATTTTATATTGTCGAGTTTTTTATAATATTTTTTTATTTTTTTTTATTTGATACTTTTTTGTATCTTGTTTGGGTTTAAAAAACGATTCTCACTAGAACACCGTATTCCTTATTCTGTTATATCTGCAAGGTAATGCTCAACTTTCAAAGCCATTGACATATTTTCCCCAAGTTTGTAGAGGAGATGGGCAGTCTCAAAATATTCTTTTACTGAACTTTTTGAAGAAAAATTCTTACTTACATTTCCCATTAATAAATATAAATCAGCTAATAGATAAGTTGTCCTGTACTCCTTACATTGCTTTATAGTAGCTGTGATTTTCGTAATAGCTTCTTCAATATTTTTCTGTAACCATAGGTAACGACAAACGTTATAGTTGAACTTAATAAATAGCTCTAATTCTTTGATTGTGTTTAAATTTAGTTGGTTTACTTGATACTCTAACTTTTCTCGAATTTCATTAAAACGCTCTAAATTTTCAATATCATAATAAAAATTAAATAGAGTATTTGAAACTTGAAGGTAATTCAAATCAGAGACACTTAACTGTGACATTACCTCCTCTAATCGTGTAATCGCATCTTCTTTGTGACCATAAAAATAATAATCTATCAGAGACTTTACCCATTCCATGTAGATTTTATCTGCCAGAGATAAGCGATGAGCTTTTACACGCTCCAATTCATATATATATTTCAATGATTCATAATTTCGGTTTGTGATAAATGTTTGTGCTAATTTTTTAAACTCTGATAACTCATCAATCTCCTCTACAATTTGCTCATCAAAAAAGTAGTCCATACTAACTTTTAACTTCTTAGCAAGGGAATGCAGAAAATCCGCTCCAGGGGTAAACTCTCCACTCTCTAATCGACTAATTTGCCCCTGTTTACAAATCCCTTCAGCTAGTTCTCGCTGAGACATTTTTAATTCTTTTCGTCTATTTTTTAATCTGGTTGCTAATAGTGTACCCACATTTGCATCTTCCTTTTCTATTTGATTTCAATGTTAATTGTAACATGATTAAATTTTAAATACAAATTATTATACCAAAAGATACAAATTATATATAAAGAATGACTAGATAGGTTATTTTTGAAAACATATCCCTTCTTCTTTTGAAATTTTCTTACTCAAACGATTGATAAACTTATTCACTTTAAATACGATGTTTTCATATCTATCACTCTCTAATTCTATCTGGATACCTAACTCATTCAATTCCTTCTCAACAACATCAATGCCAATTTTATCAGTTATATTCAATTTTGAAAGATTCAATTTCATTTTTTGCTTATTCTCAACTGAAGCTAGTAAATATTCTGCTACTTGATTTAACGTTGTCACTCGTTCTTGCAAAGCATTGATTCTCAATTCTGAAGCTGCTAATTCATGAATTAAATCATCTTTAATTGTAATATAAGAGTGCTTATCCATATCCAGCTCAAGTAAAGTATACACTTCCTCAATCTTCTCCTTTATCATCTCCACAGTTGTTTCCCTACGGAACGGAATTGTTAGATTTTCAGAGCTGAATTGACGAATCAACGTACTACCTTTCATATACCGATTTTTCTCGGCATCATCTTTGTAATAGACATAGTAGGAACTTGTTTCTCTGATAAAAACCTTCACCTTTTCCTCCTCCATATCGAGCTCCATGTTAGGCAAAAAGATAAGCCCTTCCTGACGAATACCAAACTTGACCTTGATGTAAATACCATCATCCACTACTGTTTCGATTTGATTGAGTGACAACTCTATCTCAAATTCATGAACAGCATCTCTGTTTCTTCTGAACTCTTGATAAGACTCCCAAAACTTCTCCTTGTTTGGGAGTTCTTTTTCTTTGGAGAATCTCTCTTCTTGATAAACTTGAACTAAATCCTTAACTTCTGGAACTTTCAAATCTTTTCTCTTCTCAAAATAATCTTTGAAAAACTCTACATCATATAAGTTTTTCTGGTCTAGTTCTGTCTCTTTCACTTCTACTCCTGCAAATTGAAAAGAAACATGCTTTTGCTTAGGTTTGATATTTAATCCAAATAGTTTTGCTTTTTTAACCAGATCTTCTAAGCTATCAACTTTGAGTAAAAGAAATTCCATAAGCTCTTCCATTTTCCTTTTGGCAAAGTAATTCTTGAAAAATTCTTCTGTGTAAGCTTGCTTGCGATTGAGTTTATTACCACGCACCACTTGTCTCATAGTTGAGTCCGTCATAAAAAAGGTAGCATGCTTGTGACTGAAATCCATCTCCACATGTAGTAATGGGGCGTTCTTTTTGAAATCCTCAAAATCGGTAGAATTTTCCATCAAAAAATAGAGTCGTTGCTTAAGTTCATACTTGTGATTAGTCTTACGATAAACTTTATACTGCTGGTAAGAATAGCGATTCTCGATAATTCTCGCCCCTGCGATTTTAGAAAATCTATCTGAAATCATGCGAAGATTTCGTTCCACTTTATAATTCCACTTTAGTTTTTTGTCCGAATTGTTATCAACCGAATTAACAATGATATGATTATGGAGGTGATTTGTATCAACGTGAGTCGCAACGATAAAACGAAATTTACCACCAGTTAACTCCTTCATTGTCTCATAGCCAATCTGATTGATTTGTTCAGGAGTGAGATGATCTTCGGGTGAAAAGGACTGAATGATATGATGAGCATGAATTAGTCGTTGATTTTCCTCATGCCTGTTGTGGCGAAAATCGTAAAGCGTATCATTACTGATAAAATTTTCATGATACATCTGCACCATCTCCTCATAGCTAGGAAAATCCAGAAAATTCCTCATACCATAGTCCGATACCAATGCAAGATTCTTGGTCTTATCAGGATTGAGAATATACTTGATGATTTTTTTGCGATAACTCTTTCCGTGAACGGCAAAATGTTTAGTGATGACCATGAAACTCCCTCAACTTTTTAGCTTGAATACTAAACTCTTTCTCTACCTCTCTTATCAATTCGGAGATTCCTTTTTTCAAGTTCTGCAATTCATCATTTGAAATTAACTGAGATTGGTTTACACTTCGGGCAATCTGGTTAATATTGTTGCCAATCCTCTTCAACTCAAACACCAAATCTTGATAACCAGTTGTATCAATGGTGATGAAATTCATACCAGGATCAAGTAGGGTTCGTCGAGCATATTCTGAAAAAGATTGACAACCGCTTTGGTCGATACAATGTTTCAACTGACCCAATTCGCTATCAGACAGGAAAACTTTCTTTAGATTGGTTCGGTAACGATTTTCCATGTGCCTACCTCATGTATTTTTTACGGAAGTCTTGACTAAGAGGAATGGAGTTCCCTATTTCTTGAATCAATTCCTGAACGCAGGTTAAGAGAATGTATACATGTTCTTGGGTGACTTGATGTTCTGCCCTTGATAAGATTAAAATCTCATAAACATCACGACTGATTTGTTCTAGCTTTTGAGATTGCCAGAAAGTGAACCACTTTTCAGCAGTCATTTCTAACTCGTTTTCCAGTAACTTGTTTCTGGCAAATGAAGAAAAGTGTTCAAATCCTTTATTTTTCATCATTATGTCAATCATTTCTAATTCATTTGCGGTCAAATTAACCTCTTTGCGAATGTCTCTGTATTGTTCTGGCATACTACTTCCTCACTTTTATCTATTGTCGGATAATTCCCGCCCCCGTGTCAACCACGGGAAACTTATAAAGACACAATCTATCATCTTGTAAGGCTTTGCGAGCTCAGATATTGTGTCCACAATATCTCAAAAATCATATCGCCTGCTATTTCAAACCTTACGGTTCAAAAAAACAAACGATAGGAAAATGTGGTGGCACGCCCCCAAACCCCCAAGATAAATCTAAATTAAAAAAAGTATAACAAATACTTTTTGATAAAATTATCACAGAAAAAAGAGCCCTATCGGACTCTTACAAATTAAAACGATGTCTCTGATATTCATACTGCCTAATCCCACTACTATCTTTGTTCATCTTGATAGA
Organism: uncultured Gemella sp.; assembly: GCA_938046645.1. Lineage (GTDB taxonomy): Bacteria > Bacillota > Bacilli > Staphylococcales > Gemellaceae > Gemella. The sequence continues at coordinate 9,537 of CALIWM010000008.1, forward strand.
AAAAACAAAGTAATGATCACGATTGTCTAAAGATTTGCTTTTGTTTAATTTAAAATAATGTTTCTGAGACATAGCCATGGTGCGTAAAATATCATCAGTGATAAATGTTAATGGTATATCTAAAGCAGAATACTTGTAAAAATCTGACTCAAACATTAAATAAGAATCAGAAAAATAATCTAGCTGCAATTTATCATCATATAATTCTTTACGATTCATATAAATCTACCCCTTCTATCTGTATATCGAGAATATCTCCCCATCTTAATCGAAGAAAACCAGAGTCTGATTTAATGGATATAGACTCTCTCCCAATCTCTTTAACAATACCCGATACTACTTTTCTTCTATTTGAGAGCTTACAAACAAAAGTTGCTGGGAATACATTCGTATAAAGTTGACGAACAAATAGAACTTTCTCTTCCATTGATAGGGAAATGGAGATATCTTCTCTATTTTTTTCTTCCCAAAGAGAACTGGAATGTTCTGATAAAAAGAATCCCATCCACTTAGCCATCCCACGGTCTTGATACTCTCTTGCAGACAAAAAAGGTAAATAAGAACGATTCATCATTTTAGTCCATCTAATCCTCCAGCTGAATGACCACCAATGAGTTTACTTCTTGCGATTGTTCTAGAAGCTTGATCCAGGGCATTCCCTTTCAATAGTGAAGTAAAACCAAATTCTGTTCGAATAGCATCGATTGCGGACTGGAGCCTTTCTTCTTTTTCTATTTTCTCAACATCATCAAATAATGAAATCAACCCAAATGAATCATCTACTAAACCTGAATAGCTCACGGCAACACTTCTGATAGCTCCTGAAGTATATTTAGTGTGAAATAACTTTAAAACATAGTTTGTCAGTAGTGCTGTTTGATTGGTTGGTTCAATCTTCATTTGAGTATGAATAGATCGTTTCTGTTCCACTTTAGAATACCCTAAGTGTATAGAAACTACAGTTGCTTTCTTACCAGCTCTTCTCAATCTAACCGCAACTTGTTCTGCCATCTCACGAAGTATGATCTCAATATCTCTTGGTTTGACATAATCTCTAGGTAAAACTTGAGAGTTCCCTATCCCTTTTGACTTTGGCTTATAAGGTTTATGAACATTACTTTCATCAATCCCATTAGCATGAAACCATAACTCTAAGCCCATGATACCAAGCTCTTTTTTAATCAAGTCAGGATTAGCTTGTGCCAATTCTTTAATCGAAAAGATTCCTAAACTATGTAATCTCTTCTCCATACGATTCCCAATTCCCCAGAAATCTGTCATTTTAGGGATAGACCATACTTTCTTTTCAACATCTTCATAGGACCAATTGGCTCTCATTGTCGGAGTCTTTTTAGCTTCATTATCTAGTGCTAACTTAGCTAATAAGGGATTGGCATTAGACATACCTACCGTTGAATAGATTCCTGTTTTTCTCCAAATCTTTTTTTGAATAGCAGCTGAGATAATGTCTAACTTATCTTTTCGACTAATACTTTTATCAGGCACAAAATAATTTAATGAACTGGTTAAATCGATAAATCCTTCATCAATTGAGTAGGGATAAATATCGTCTGGTGCTGCAAAATCTTGAAAGATTTTTTGAATCTCCATATTGACTGCAATATAAGTATCCATTCTCGGAGGAACAATCACTGTTGATTTTGCCCAGTCCTCTATATAACGGACATAGTCTATCGTTGTCGGCAAACCTTGTTTTCTAGCATTATAGTAAGAGAACTTTCTAGTCTTTACATCAAATGGTAAATCATAGGAACGTCCAACATTTGATTTCCCAAATACCTTCTTAAACATAGGAGAGGAAGCAAGGATTAACCCAGCAGAATTATCTGCTCGACTCATAACACAAAGTGAAGTCTTAAGCGGGTGTAAGCCTCTATCGACACACTCTACACTTGCGTAAAAAGATTTCATATCAATAAAGGCAATATCGCTTTTAGGTTCGAGACTATAATCAAACCAAGTCATACTCAGTCCTCTAAAGGCATAAAGTTTCCAACGATTTTCCCTATGATACGAGGATTCTCATCATAAGGCGCAAACTTATCTGAATAGTTCCGATTGAGTGAAACTAAACGTAGCCCATTTTCTTCACGATACACTTTCTTGATATAGGTTTGACCATCCCAATCTATGGCATAGATAGCTCCATCATAATCAAATCCTGTTTGCTTAATAAGGGCTACAGAACCATTTTCATATGTTGGTTCCATCGAATTACCAAACACCCATGATGCAAAGTCATAATCAAATTGGTGATTAAAGTAAACTGTATCGTAATTACCATCATCAAAATAAGCTGTTCCTGTACCAGCTGATAATTTTTCGTAGACCTTATAAGCAAAACGCTCAGGAATGTCTACAACCTTCGCATTCTGTTTGTTCAACAATTCTGTAGCATAATGAAGTGTCGCTTTTTGATTCTTTTCCGTTAGCTTGAGATAAGTTTCAACTATTTCATACTCTGATTCAAAATAGCAAGGGTCGACAGTTAAAATCTGGCTCAACTTACTTAGATTATTTTGATTCGGTTTTGTTTTACCTGATTCCCAATTAAAGTATGAGGCTCTACTGATTCCCAAACTGGATGCAAGTTGTGATTGCGATAATCCTTGACTTTCTCTTTTTTCTTTTAATTTAGTAGGTGAAAACATTTGTTCTCCTTTTTGTAAGTTTATTAACTAACAAAAGAATACCATAGCTTGCTGAAAAAATCAAGAGTTTAATAACACCCATGTTCTAATTCCGAGAATACATTTGAAATAAAAAAGAATGCTGACAAATCAACATTCTTATATATGTGAAAATCTTATTAACCGTTCCAAAAACTATTTTATTACATATTTCCTTTATCTATTTGATACTTTATAGCAATTCTGGTAGCCTCAGAACGGTCAAATCTATTAGTATCGAAATAGTAGAAATATGGAACTGCATAGCCATAGGATACTTCTAATTGAGTTTCTTTCTCCAATAATTTAACTAATTGATATGTGCACTTCTTGCAAAACATCGAATATAGAGAGCTGAATTGAGACTCAAATACAATTCCTTCTCTTTCAAACTCAGAAATAATGGCTTCAAAATCATTCCCTAACATATTTCTTACTTCTTGTAATTTCATAACTTACTTCCTATCCTTCTTTTTCTTTCATTTTATTAATTATATTTTTTAAGAAATCATCGAATCATAATGTACTTTATCAAGTTTCTGAATGAGATTCATCAAAAATTTTGCATTCGCAATCACAGCATCTGAACGATAAGGCGTGTGCGAAAGCACATTTATAAAACTTAGTAACTCACCTAATTTCCTGCGATAGTTATTACTAAGTGGTTCACCAGTTGCTTTCATATAAAATTCTTCAATTGCTGAATGATTACTACGTTGAGGTAATAGATTTGGCTTTTTAAAATATAAAAATTCTTCAAAAACTCTCCTCATGCTATTAGCAGTATGATATCTTTCGGATTCAGTAAGCTCTTCTGAATAATTTTTTCTACTTACCTCTATAATTTCTTTGAATAGTAGTTTATAAGGAGGTAAATTTTCATGAATTTTCCTAACCTCGCTCGTTTCTTTTTTGTACACTTCAAATAACGAATAAACATTTTCATCATTCAAACGGTAGCCTAAGCTACTGAAATCATTCCAAGAATGAGTAAAGATAAAAACTTGTGGTTGGTCTTCTTCAAAAATCCTTTTTATAATTTCTAGTACATAAAATCTATTCGATTCATCTAAACTAGATATCGGGTCATCAACAACAATTAACTCAATTGTTTCTTTTATTTGTAATTGTTCTTTATCAGAATACAACTCAAAATAAAAAAATAACAAAGCTAATAGATTTTTTTCACCCTCACTAATATCATTTATTGACAAAACAACATCGTGAAAATTATGCTGAAGATAATAATTTTTACCATGTAATTGTAAAGAGAATTGAATCCCTAAATCTTTCAATACTTCATTCAAAAACTCCGCAAAATCGCTATACTCAGATAAACTTTTATTTAAATTTTCAATTTCAAGTCGTTTAATATTATTGGATCGTTCGATAGATATTAACTCCTTTTCAGAATTTTCTATAGAATTAATGCTCTGTAAAATATCAGTATCTTTTATAGCTAAATAAATAGCCCCCTTAGTTAATGTTTCTATATTAGATAGGTCACTATTAATTCTATTTAATTTAGAACTACGAAGATTCTTTAAATTGAGATCTAGTTTGTTGGCCTGATTTTCAAATTTCTTTATACTATCAAGATTTACTGAATGAGTATTATTCATATCTTTCAAAGTCGAGTTCATTCTTCAAGAGACATCCCACACACTAGAAGAACTAATCCTTAAAACCAAGGACTATGTTCGCTTGTATTCATATTGACTTTTAACGATAGCATTAAATAAGAATCTTTTTTAAATTTCTAACACTATATCAAAAATTTTATTTTCATTAACTAAAATCTCATCAATAAGATACTCAAATTCATACAATAATCTCATTTTCCCTAAATTATATCTATTTGATTCAATCAACAACACATTACATAAGTGCATAAGCTTTCTTTTATATTTTTGTAACAACTGGTATTTCTTTTTATCCGAATAATGATATAAAAAATACTCTACCCTCTCTATCAATAATTTTTTATGTTCTAATAATTTATAAGGCAACCTAATATCGATTTCTCCTATCATCTCTAAATGGTTATAGTATTCATGTAACCCCTTGTAACAATCAATACCATAATAACAATCCTTTCTATCAAGCCAATGATACCCATTTTTATATTCTAGTAATTCCTTAAAAAAGTAATCAATTGAATATGGAATTTCAATACTGCCAGGCCTATAAAAAACAATATCAGAGGTAAGATTATGTTCTTGACATAACTGTTTAAATCCACTACGTACATCTTCTATTGCAGCTAAAGTGGGAACTTGTCTGGATTTGCTATATCCAAAAATAGAAAACTTTTTCAATAACTGATTATAACCATTTATTAAATTATCATGAGTAAAATGAAAAGTTCTAAAAGCATCTCTATGAGGAATAAAATATTCATCTAAATATAAGTACGTGTAGTATCCTTGTTCTAACATAAACATAATTTCTTCCACAATATCTATTTTATGTAACGCTACATACTCTCGGTTAAAAGAACATTTTTGTAAACCATATATTATTTTTTCATCTGGTAACTTTGTATTAATATGTCCTCCAAACACTGAGGAATTATATTTTTTCATGCAGATACCTATATAATTCATGTTTAAAAAATTTTTATAGTTACTCCTCGTTGATAGAATATTATATAAAAAAGACTCAAAATTAAAACAATTCATTGTACAATTATTATTTAATGGATTTTCTTTACTCATAATCCAACCTCATAGTGTAATATAATTTTTGTCATCTATAAATTCCTTATAAGGAAAAAATATTTGATGAAGATCTATTATAAGTGAATGTTTTTCATAAATACAATTCAAAAATTCTAGTCTGCTGATTTCATAAAATTCGCTGTGATTCACCATTATCGCTAAAACATGATATTTTTGGGAAAAAAATTCTTCTTTAGAAACTAATTGATTTTGTACAAACGGATCATAACAGTATATCTTAGCACAATCTAGCTCTGATAGAAGCATGTCATAAAATTTAAGAGCTTGACTATTTCTAATATCACCAATATTTTCTTTATAGGTGACTCCTAAAATTCCTATTTTAATATTATTTTGTCCTATATTCCTACAAAAGTCTTTTACAGTTGACACTAAATCTTTTGTTTTTCTTACATTAATTTCTCTAGCTGTTTTAACCAATTCCAAATTAATACCATATTTAATAGCTCCATCAATAAAATAATATGAATCAACTCCTATACAATGTCCTCCCACAAGTCCTGGCTTGACAGTCATAAAATTCCATTTCGTACTTGCAACTTCTATAGTTTCGTACATATCAATATTAAGTGCTTTAAATACTTTAGATAGCTCGTTCATCAAACTGATGTTTACATCCCTTTGAACATTTTCTAACATCTTTGCCGCCTCTGCAATTTTTATGCTAGAACACTTAATAACGCTAGGAGTTACTGATGTTTTATATAAATTTATCACATCAGCCACAGTTTCCTCATCAATAGCCGATATTAATTTAGGAGTATTATAAACAGTATGTTCCTTATCTCCTGGACTGACACGTTCAGGAGAAAACGCAATTTTTATTTTTTTTATCGGTATACCTGAATATTTACTTATGATTGGTAAACAAATTTTTTCTGTCGTTGTCGGAAATATAGTGGATTCAATAATAATAATGGAATTCTGCCTCATAATCCTTCCGACATTTTTACAAGCATCAAGTAAATATTTTAGGTTTGGCCTATTAAAACAGTCTACAGGAGTAGGAACTGTAATAATAAAATAATCACAGTCTTTTATATTTGTATATGTAGAATAACATTTTAGTCTACCGTCTATAAATTCATTTTCTAAAATTTGACCAGAGGGATCAATTTTATTATTTATTAATTTTACTTTCTCTTCATCTAAATCTATGCCTATGACTTGATGTTTTTTCGCAAATTGGATTGCCAATGGAAGACCTACATATCCTAAACCTACTACACAAATTTTTTTAACTTTTTTCATAATCTATAACCTCTCTTATCCCTTCTTTTAGAGTTTTTTGAGGTTTGAAACCTAATGCTTGAATTTTCGAAATATTCGGACATCTATCTTGGATATCTTGAAGTAACTCTTCCTTTATAATTTTAACTCTTTTACCCGATTCTATTTGAGCAAGATCAACAATTTCATTAATACTTTTATACTCGTTTGGATTACCAATATTATAAACTTCTAAATCCTGTCCTGACTTCAATAAAAGATCAATTCCATTGATAAAATCCGATATATGGCACCAAGCTCTCTTTTGGTTCCCAGTTCCAGTTATTGTCACAATTTGCTTATGCAAAATATCATGAACTATCTTATTAATAGCTCCCTCTATTCGTCCTATACCATAAATATTGAATGGTCTTACAATAATAGATGGGATGTTATATATTTTAGAATAATGCAATGTGTAACTTTCTGAAAATAGTTTACTTAAACCATAGGTCCAACGAGATTCACTAGGTATTCCCAACATCAAATCTTGAGATTCTATAGCATTCTTACTTCTTTTTCCGTATACTTCACTACTGCTTAAATAAATATATTTTTTCAAATTTGACTGTTTTTTAAGTAACTTTAATATATGTATAGCTATATTAGAATTTGTTTCCAAAACTTGCAAAGGATTATTCATAACTCTTTCAATTCCCAGAATAGATGCACAATTTATCACATAAGAGTAATCTTGATCACCTAAATCAGTTATATCATCAAATATAATATCTCTTCTAATATAATGATATACACCCGAACCAGAATATTCTTTCTTATCTACACCAAATATTAAAAACTTGTTCTTAAAATAATCCACTAACCGTTGACCAATGAATCCTTCACTACCTATTATCAACATTTTTTCCATAAAACTGCTCCAGTGCTTTCTTTAAATTTGATACTTATAATCTACATCAGATTTACTCATTTTCGTATGTATCGGCAATGAAATTATAGTAGTCCCGAAATTAATTGAATTAGGAAAATGCTTTTCTAAGTAATTTAACGAAAATTTATATAAAGAATTTAGAAATACTGGCTTATAATGTATTTGAACTCCGATGTTTTTATTTTTTAAATACATAAATACTCCGTCTCTAATTTTTTGGTTCTCAAATTTTACTAAAAAAAGATGAGAAGAAGTACTAGATAAATCATCAACATGTTGTACAAAAACACATTTTAAACATTTAAGTTGCTCTAAATATAATGTTCTAATTTTTTCTCTTTGTTCTTGTAACTTATCTATACGCTTTAATTGTTGAATGCCAATAGCCGCATGCAGATCACTTAATCTATAATTTAAACTAATATACTTTTGAACATATGGATAAATACCATCGGATGCCTCTAAATCTAAACCATTATGTCTCAATATCACTAATTTATCGTATAAATCTAGAACAGTTGTAAAAATCGCACCACCAATTCCAGTTGTTATAGGCTTAGTGGGGAAAAAACTAGTCGTACTTATCCGAGATATACCTCCAATTCTTTTTTCATTGTAAACAGCAGATAAAGACTGCTCAGAATCAACTAATATCTCAACATTATATTTTCTCTTTAATCTTAGATAAAAATTATAATTAATAGATAATCCACCTAACTCAACTGGCAATATTACCTTAGTATTTGTAGTTATTTGTTCTGCAACTTTCTTTTCATCTAAATTAAATGTTTGATTATTAATATCAACAAAGATAGGTGTCGCCCCTGTCATTTTTATAGCATTAATAGTTGCTACAAATGTTATAGGTGTCGTTATTACTTCATCTCCTATACCAACTCCTAACGCTTTTAGAGCTAAATATAACGCACTTGTACCACTATTTACACAAACAGTATATGGGATTCCTATATATTCTGAAAGTAACTTTTCAAACTCCTTAACTACTATACCTGTACATAAGTGTCCGTTACTCAATGCTGAAACAACCGCTTCAATCTCATTATTACTAATATCTGCCAAACCATTATATCGAAAAGCTTCTTTCATACTTGATATACACCTCACCTCTTTATCCTATACACTTGAAATGGTTCGCAATATCTTATACCATATTTTGCCCCCCATAGACGACTATTAGCCTCAATAATAGCTAATGTTCTCGGATTAAATCCTTCTCTTAATTCACTTTTATATAATGACATTGCTTCAAGCTTTTTATTTAGTTGTTCCTGTGATAACTCTACAAACAAATTAGGAGTAAAAGTCTCAAAACGCTTACTAGGCCCCCACTCCGTCTCAGAAAGAGTCTCAAAAAGCAATATTTCAGATACAAAATTGAACTTATCTATTGGACGAACCGCAGTAATAGTTGCAAGAGTACATATTTGATGATCGATATTTATATCTTGAAAACTATGCGTGTAAATAACGTTGGGACGATATTTTTCTACTTCATTTTCAATCAACTTTACTATTTTTAATAAAGGATATTTATCTAACTGGTTATCTCTTAAATCGAATCTTTTGTAAGAATACCCTATAAAAGAAGATACCATTTTATTTTCTTTTTTTGATATTTCAAGATCATTTTCTGAAAAGCTATCTCGTGAAGATTTGCCATCTGCTAAGAACAACACTCTGACCTCATCACCAACAGAAATGTGTTTAATTAAAGTACCTCCTAAACCTATGACTTCGTCATCTGGATGAGCAACTACTGCTAAAATTTTTACCATTATCCACCTACCATTTTATAAATCATCCTATATTTTTTACCTAACGTCCCTAAGTTTCCACGTTTTTTTACAAGAATTCTTGATTCTCTTCCCATACTCTCTCTTAAATCTTGATCTATAATCAGCAGTTTTAATGCTCTTTCAATCTCATCCCAATTAGAACATAAGAATCCATTTTTCGAGCCTATCTGTTCAATATTTCCGCCCTTTTTATCCGCTATTATAGGTAAAGCTGATGCCTCTGCTTCACTGATACAGTTAGAGTATCCTTCATAACTATTTGAAGGTGTGGTATATAGATAGATATCTCCTTTCTCTAAAACATTCAAAATTTCAGACCCGTTTTTAAAAATTATGGTTTCGTCTAGATTATTATAAACATATTCTTGAAGTTCCTTTTTAAAATCATCACCATCTCCGCAGATAATGAAATTAATTTTTTTACTAGATAAGGGTTGTATTTTCTTAATGCAGTTATATATCCTAGTTATAATTTCCTTATCAATCTTATTTTCATAAATCATACTATGTCTAATTACGTTAATCTCTTTATGACGACGAATCATTTTTAATCCAAAAAATTGTTCATTATCAATATAATCAAGAACAATCTCTCCTCGTTTTCTTACATAAGATGGCTGCTTCATGAATACATACTTACTACATGAAACATAATAATCTGCAAAATCTTTTTGAATAGGTTCCGGATCCTGAATTGTAGAGATTACTCTATAAGAGAGCTTCAATTTTTCCCTAAATTTCTTAAAATCATATGTTTCAGTTTCCGGCCACCAATGAAAATGAATAACCTGAGGCCTAATTCTATTGATTAACATATATATATTAATTTTGCTATAGTCATAATAATCAATTCCTAAGGTCTCTAATTCATGCATAAATTCGCATTGAGTAGATACAACACTGTGTTCAAAGTCAAATAATGTCGCTTTTATAATATTGATTAATGTTCGCTGTGCTCCCCCTTTTTTCATCATCTGGATAACATGTAGAATTTTCACAACAATTCTCCGATCTAATTCTGCTCACAATCTTAGTGCATAAATAAAAAATAGTCTACCTTTTCTTTGGCGTGCTTTTTAGTTAAATCTATAATTTCCTCAAAACCTAGCCTACCAAAAGTAAATAGTCTGTATAAGGAAACAGATAAATCATATGGATATTTACGTTCAAAATAAAATAAGTTATCATTCAATTGTTGTAAATTTTCCTTACATATAGGATGAAGGATATGATAATTTGCTGCATTCTCTACTCTGTCTATAGTCATTCCGGAGGTCCAGGCTCGAAACCCAAATTCTATATCTTCACATCCCCATTTTTTAAAATTAGTATCGAAGCCTTGAAGTCTATTGAAACATGTCCTTGAAAGTGATAAATTTCGCCCAACACAAGCGTACCATGATATACTTTTTAACTTTGAAAACTTTAATACGTCTGCTACTGATTTTTCATACCAATCAGTTGTTACTCTATCAAAATATTTTTCTATATGGTTAAAAATTCCTATTAAGTACCTGGCTCTTGCTAATTTATCTTTATTGGTTAAGATAAATTGAAACTTTTCACCTACACCTATTGAATTTTCATTTATTAGATGATGATTAACATGGGATTGTATAAAAAATTTTGACAAGAAAGCATCATCATCAATGAATATTAATATTTCTGATTCTGCTGCTGAAGAGCCAATATTTCTTCCATTTGAAATACCCTGCCCACAGTTTTGTATTAATTTTAAGTTTAAAAAATTTAAAGATTCTGCAAAAAAAACTATTTTAGCTCTGGTCTTATCATCACCCTCAAATACGATTATTGTTTCAAAATTAGTACTAATTATCTGATGTTTCAATGACCACAAAACAAAGTACAGCGAATCACTTCCTTTAGTCAAACATATAACTGAACAACATTGTTTATCTTCCTGCACTTTCATATTTTTTCAATCCTTTTCTAAAAATTGTACGACTGATAATAATCAAAAAAACTGTAAAAACTATTTGATAGAAAAATAGGTTCAATGTATCTTTCCCTAAAAATATTAATACTGCAGGATTGGCAATTAATAAATTGGGAACAAATAACATAGTGATCAATCTGTTAATACCTGTAAAAATATTATATGGATACTTAGAAATTCCAATATAATTCAAAAATACATCTACTTTTGAAAATTTAGTTGGGAACCAAAATGAACTAATCGTTATTAGAAACCAAATTGAATAATATATAATACAACCACACATTAAAGAAAGGATATAAAATAATATTTTTAATGAATTTAAATGTACATTTAAATTTCCATAACTTATAAAAATGATCGCAAGACCAAAAAAAGTATTCACGAATTGAACTAAATTAAATGATCTAAAAATATAGAACAACTGAGTATCAAACGGCCTCAATAAAATTTGATCCAAGTTACCACTCAAAATATCTGATTCTAAAATTCCCATACTTCTAATTAACAATCCCATCATAACTCCATCTACAATAGTGTAGGAACCTACCAAAAATAAAATTTGATAATAGTCCCAACCATTAAAAGAGTCTATGTTTAAGAAAATCAATCTAAAAAATACAATAGGTAAACCAATCCACAGTATCGACGAAAATAGACCACAAAAGAAGTCAAAATGAAAATTCATATCAGATTTAAAACCAAAATGAAGTAGCCTAAAAATTACTTTTATTCTAAACATTTTATCCTCCCACATTTGAGAAGTGATCCACTCCTTTTCTCAATATGAATCTTGATATAATATAAAAAATGATGCACCAAATCAATTGAATACAAATAATTCTCAAATAGTCTATTAATTTATATGTATCATTACTAAACATCTGAAGCGGTTCATATACTAAGTATTTAAAAGGTAATACATCTAAAAACAGACGAAAATTATTTGAAAAAAAACTTAAAGGCAATAATATTCCTGATAAAAACTGAATTACTATTTCTTTAACAGTAAGGACAAAAAATATATTTTCTAACCAAAAAGAAAGCATACCTACACAACATGATATTAAAAACCATAGAACCATAGATAGAATAATTGCAATACTTCCTAAAATAAGAATTTCAATGGTTAATAACTCATTCTTGTAATAAACACTGGAGAATAAAATGACAGGAATGATGATAAATAATAAATGAGCAAGCCTATCTCCAAGCATTTTACAAAAATAATACTTATAAAAAGTAACAGGTTTTATTAATATGCTAAAAAAATTTCCTGAATGAACATCGTCATTGATTTCCCAATCAACTGGATAAAAAACAAAATATGAAAAAATTATAGTCCCCAAATAGTATTGAACCATTGAGGTAAAATCATATCCGGCTATATTTATTTGGTTACTCTGATATATATATGTCCATAAAAATACTGATATCATAATTTGTATACTTGCCTGTAACATTAACAATAGTACACTTGATTTATAGTTCAAAATAGATCGAAATGATATCAGAATAATAGACATTTCTTTTTTCAATTGTGCTCCTTTTTTGTAAAATAGTTTTGTAAAATAATTTCTTCTAAAGAAAGATTTGATATTTCAAAATCTTCTATATCTACAAGCTTATTGATTGATTCTAATGTCTCAAAGACAAAATCTCTAGGTATTTTTAGTATACATTCCGATTTTGTTTGAGAAATGACTACTACTCCTTTAACAGAGCATAACTCTGGTACCAAATCTAATGTCATTTTTATCTTTAAATATTTAAAATCAGAAAATTTAGATAAAATAACATCCATTGACTCCTGCAAAATAATTTTTCCTTTGTCAATGACGATTAATTCGTCACAAACAGACGAAATATCATCCATATCATGACTCGTTAAAATAATAGTAGTATGACATTCCTCATTCATTTTCTTTAAAAATGTTCTGATATCTTTTTTAGACTGTATATCTAACCCTATAGTAGGCTCGTCTAAAAATAATATTTCCGGACTTGTTAAAGATGCCGCGATAAACTCCATTTTCATTTTTTGTCCAAGAGAGAGGGTCCGGACCTGCTGGTAAAGCTGATCTTTTACATTCAACAAATTGCTTAACTCCTGAATTCGTTCTTGTAAAATCGCCGGTTCTACCTCATATAAAGTACCAATCAATTGAAAATAATCCATAGCCGAAACATCTTGAAATAACTGTAATTTATTTCCTACTACTATTGAAATTTTTTTTCTAAAATTTATACTTCTTTTAAATGGAATTTCTCCATTCACTTCTAATTTTCCGGAACTAGGATAAAGAGTCCCAGTCAACATTTTAATCGTTGTGGATTTACCAGCTCCATTACTCCCAATAAAGCCAACTATACTCCCTCTCTTAATCGTAAAACTAATATCTTGAACAGCTCGAATCGTTATTTGATTACGTTTCAAAAATCTCTTGATAAATGGGAGTCTTGAATCAAAATTATAAAAATTTTTAGATAAATTCTGAGCATTAATAACTATTTCACTCATATATCTCTCCTTTCGATAAAATATATTTACTTGTACTTTTTCCATACTTTACCAAAATGCTAAAGATTGAGCTAAAATCTTCGGGATGGGTAAAATAATATTTGTCTTTAAAAAGTTTCTCAAAACCTTCAAGGCGATTATTGAAATCATTAAATTTTGTATTGTCTAGCTGGTTGAATGTCTCTTTAATATCCATAAACTTTCTCCGTGATTCTTTATTTCACTTTATAAATAGAAGAGTGTCTATATATTTATAGATCCTCAAGAACTTGCATTTTATCAAGTATAAGTAGAATAGTATGTAAGGGTTTATATATTCATATTATATGATTATTTAAGGAATCCGTCAATTTTCCACATTATTATATGACAAAATGTATTTTTTAAAAATGCAAAAATCTATGAGCAAGATGTTTGACTTCCTTTTTTAAAGTATATATACTTATATTAACCTTAGAAAAGAAAAATGTTTGAACAGATATTCAATAATAATTACTTTTTTTAAAATTAAAATTCGAACTTTAAATTTTTATCTTTTTTATATTATTGAGTAACCTAAATTGCCCAATTTGTAAAATTTAGCTAGACAAAAAAAGACATCCAAGAGAAATTTCTTAAATGTCTGTAAACGTTGATATAAGCGTGTTGATTAACGTTTTGATAATTGTGATACTTTACGAGCTTTCTTAAGACCTGGTTGGGGCATCACTTATTTCATCTAATTTCAAAATGCTTTAAAATCAACGTTCTCACTAGTTTTCAGAAAATAAAATTTCAACTAATTTCAATCAATTGCATCAAAATAAGGTAAATTTTCGTCAAAAATAAGTAAAAATCGAACCAGAATATCAAAAGTTTACCTTATTTGGTTTTTACCGACAGAAGTCAAGCAGATATTCACTACTCGTCAGTTATGACGAAAAATATTGATTTAAAGTGATTTTTGAAATTTAGAATTTCGATGTGTTACTGTAAAAATCAACCAAATGACTACATTTTGTGAGAAATAAATTTATAAGTTAATATATACAAAATCTCTTTTATCAATTTTAGAAAATGAATACTTTGATAACCTGTTCAAATTTTATAAAGAAATTCAATTATTATTGAGAGATTTAAATTCATTAAAACTAATAATTTCAAATGGAAATTCCACAAAGTTTGATTTTATTAGTTTATTTGTAATGAAATATGATTTTAATGAGTATCTCTCTTCTAATCCGATATTTCTACAAATTACATCTAGATTCTCTTCAAAATACTCTACTCGTCGTTTGAACTTTAGTCCTTTGGCCTTTCCCCCAAAAAAGTATTCTTTTTGATCACCCATACTATCTTTCATAGTCTGACTTAAACGCATATATTTAACTTCAAATAATACTATTTCTTTCAGCTTATTATCTATCACAATTAGGTCGTAATCTCCTAAATTTCTAGGATGATTTCCTTTAATATCTAATTTATATAATTCTTGATCAATATGAGTAACGTACCTATTATCTTTAAATAAGTCCTTAAGATTTTGGACTATCTGTTGCTCGTAAAATTTTTTCCAACTATTTATTGTATTTAGCGTATTTTGCATACCAATATCATATGGTAAAATGAAGTTCATCATTCCCTCTGTCCAATCTTTTGCCAATCTATCAAGAATAATAGGTGAAAAAATAATGCTATTATGATTAACAATAATAGGTTTAGCAGAAAATTTATTATCTCTTTTCTTTTTCTCCCATATTGGAATTATTCCATTAGTAGTAATTTTCTTCTTTTCTATAACTAAGAATTTCAAAACACCATAGAAGATTTCAATTGAATAGTCCGAATTCTCTTCAAAATATTTAGCCAAATCTTCTATTTTACCTGTTACAACATTTCCTTTTACAGTCAATAATTTTTGATTTTTTAATTTTAAAATATGACTATTACTTGAAAATATTGAGAGGAAACAAATAAAAGAATCAAAATCAACTTTCGTATCTTGAAAGAACGATTTCTTAACCAGACCAATTTTATCATTGTCAATTTCCTTATCTCTACTTGCGTATTCACCATATTTATACTTGATTTCTATCATCTCATCAACAAATTGTAAGTACTTTTCAGTTTCTGAAATATCTACAACATAATTATCTTCAATCTCTAACTGAAACCAATTGCTAGCACCATACGAATAGGCATCAGAAAGAAGTTGAAAATCTAATATGTATTTC
>CALIWM010000009.1:0-2840 GCA_938046645.1 uncultured Gemella sp.
ATGATTTTTTAAAAAATATTATTTTTTTATAATACGAATTATTAAGAATAATAATTCGTATAAATTATAAAACTAAACTATTGTTCTTTAAAACCTTATACTCTTAACTAATTACCTAAAGAAAGCAATTAGTTAAAATTCACATCGTACGTTGAGCTATTATACTCGATTATTCTCATATCAATAAAAAGTCTATCCCGGTTTTTGACATTTCCATATATATTCATGGACAGTTTTCTGATGCTTAATAAGCACGTTTCAAGACACCAACACACTATAATTATAAAGTAACTGCAATGCTTCATCTTTATTCATAAAATGAATATTACTTTAGTAATTAATAAATTCTAAAAATATGATAATTTTCAGCTATTTGTAATTCAAATTTTCTTCAGAATATAGTATAATAGATAGGATAATTATTTATGGAGGGATATATGTTTAATTATCCTAATAAGAAAAGTAATTTTATTCAAAAAACCAAGTATTCTAATCGAGGTATGGAACTTGAAGAAGACATTAATTTTGCGAATAAATATTACTTAAATAATGACATTGCAGTTATTCATAAAAAACCTATTCCAATTCAAATAGTAGAAGTGAATTATCCTAACAGATCGAGTGCTATGATTACCAAAGCGTTCTATAAAACTCCTTCTACAACAGATTACAACGGTCTTTGGAATGGAAAATATATTGATTTTGAGGCTAAGGAGACTAATTCGGCCACTTCATTTTCTTTAAATAATATTCACGAACATCAAATAGAACATATGCAAAAAATTTTAAATCATGGTGGAATTACTTTTATTATTGTTAGATTTAAAAAAATCGATAAAACATTCATACTTCCATTTAAAAAATTCATATTTTTCTATAATCGTGCACAAAATGGTGGAAGAAAATCAATTAAACTAAGTGAATTCGAAGAAACTGCATTTGAATTATCATTTAACTACAAAATAAGATTAGATTATATAACTATTATAAAAAATAATGAAAGTGAGTTTTAACAACAGATGAAAACTTTATTCAAATATATTAGTTCCATCTTTTTTTCAATATGCTTAGTATTATTCTTTGCTATTTTAATACTCTTTGCTAAAGAATTAAAAGATGTTCCAGATATAACTCAGGCTAATTTACAAGATCCATTATCATCAGAAATTTATGATAAAAATCTTAATCTAATAGCTACAGTTGGAGCTGAAAAAAGGGAATATGTATCTATAAATGATATTCCAAAAAATATTACAGACGCTGTACTATCGACAGAAGACTCAAGATTCCAATCTCATATAGGTATTGATCCTATTCGTCTTATCAAAGCAGCGCTTGTAAATATCCGTTCCAATTCGGCACAACAAGGTGCTAGTACAATTACACAACAGGTAGTAAAAAATTCACTACTGACATCTGATAAATCATTACAAAGAAAAATTCAAGAAGCTTATCTGTCTCTTAAATTAGAAAACAGGTACTCTAAAGATGATATATTGGAAATGTACATGAATAAAATTTACTATTCTGATGGGCAATATGGTATTAAAACAGCAGCTAAGTACTTTTACAATAAAGAGTTAAATCAATTAACATTACCTCAAATTGCGCTTCTAACTGGTATGCCTCAGCAACCAATCCTGTATAATCCATACGATTATCCAGAACAAGCTAAAGAGCGTCGAAACACTGTACTATATGCACTTCTAAACAATGATAAAATCACAGAAGCTGAATACAATAATGCAATCAATACCCCTATTATGGATGGAATAGTTGAAAAAACAAAAGAAGAACGTGCAAATCAACACACTTATAATTCTAAATATGCTGCATATATAGACCAGATCGTAAAAGAATTAAAAGAAAATCAAAACTTTGAAAATATTAAAGATCCTCTTTCAATGGGATTAAAAATATACACTAACTTAAATCCAGAATTACAAACATATGTTCAAGATATGTTAGATAACCAAAGCTCACCAATGGTACCCCATGCATCTCAAGCTGCTATATCAGTTCTTGATACAAAAACTGGTCTAATCGAAGCTATTGGTGGTGGAAAAAATTATAAGGCTGGTGGTTATAACTTTGCAGTTGATGCCCGTGTTCAACCAGGGTCATCGATTAAACCATTAATTGATTATGCTCCTGGTATAGAATATTATGGCTGGGATTCTCAAACTACATTCTCAGATTCACCTTATCAAATTGCTGGAACTAATTTCTATATCCAAAACTGGGACAGACTTTACCACGGTACGGTTACTATGAGTACTGCATTATCTTGGTCTTATAATATTCCAGCGGTTCGCGCATTCGAAACAGTTGGATACGAAAGATCTAAACATTTCGCTGAAAAACTAGGTATACCGGTAACAAAAGATGAACCGACAACGGCTATTGGAGGTAACGTCGATGGAGTTTCTACTCTTCAAATGGCAGGTGCATTCGCATCTTTCGGTAATAAAGGATATTACAATAAGCCTTCAACAATAGTTAAAGTATTTAATGCAAATGGTAAAGAATTACCAAATATTAAAGATGAACCTGTTAAAGCAATGTCAGAAGAAACTGCCTATTTAATTACAAATGTTTTAAAAGGTGTGCTTACTAGCAATGGTACTTCTCCTAATGGTAAAGTAGCAAACTTTGATATGGCTGGTAAGTCTGGTTCAAGTACATTCGATGATTCTGCTTACTATAATTATGGTATAGATGTTGTAAACTCTACTAAAGACAGTTGGATGATTGGTTACACAACTGACTACACAGTTGCCGTTTGGCAAGGAGCTGATATGGTAGACTCTGCTGCAAAAGCATTATCTTCAGAACAAGCA
>CALIWM010000010.1:0-2679 GCA_938046645.1 uncultured Gemella sp.
CTTCTTTTATTAAAAAGTTACTTGAAGTTTTTACCCAATAGGCTTCTAATTCCCTATGTTGTAAAAAATTTAATATGCTCCAAGGATTGTACACTTCACTATTTCCAAATTTATATCCATCATACCAAGATTTAACATCTGGCAATTCGTATTCTATTTTAAAATCTTCTAAGGATTTTTTTACTTCTTCCTGTGTAAAACCAAAAAAGTCTGAATACTCTTTATCTAAAATTGAATAAACTTTTAAATTATTCAAATCAGAAAATATACCTGCCTTTATTACTCTAATAATACCAGTCATTATACCTGTTCTTAAATAGAGATTAGTTTTCAATGCCTCTCCATAAAATACTTTAAAAAATAGTATAGCCTCATCATAATAGCCATATTCATAAGCATTTATTAAGGGGGCATCATATTCATCTATTAATAATATGACCTCTTTTTTATAGTATTTATATAGAAAAGAAGTTAAATTTTTTAATGCATTTGTATATTCTCCATCATCTTTTTTTAACCATATTTTATTAAAAATATTATTTAATTTAATCTGATTATTATAATATAATCTTTTATATTATTATATTTTTAGATTTTCTTAACTATATTAAATTAATATATCATACGTTATCATCACTGATAAATAGATATTTGTATATTCAAGTGTTTTTTAAATTTTTGTTATAGAATATTGATTTTATTATCATAAAATTGTATAATATAATTATAATAATAAAGCAAGGGAGTGAATGACATGACGTTAAATAATAAAGTAAAAGAAAATATTATTTTAACAACTGTCCAAAACGTTTGAACTAAGGGCTATTCTCTGACAAGTGTTCAGGATATCATTAAAAAAGCTAAAGCCCCTAAAGGAAGCGTATATTATTATTTTCCGAAAGGAAAGGATGAGATTTATCTAGAAGCACTAGATAAAATCAACAGTAATGTGAAAAAAGAATTTAAAACAATTTCTCCGAAATTAGGGACTTTAGAGGAGTATTTAACAACTGTTTTTGATCTTTTTATATCAAAAGGTAAAGCATGTAAACGCAGTGGTTTCTCTCTAACATTATTAGCCATGGAAACTGCCGAATTATCACCAATTATCGCCGAAAAATGTAGTGATATATTGGAAAACTGGCGCTTACTTCTTGCTGATGGATTATTCGATAGAAATCTTCCAGAAGATGTTTGTAATCCTGTTAGTGAATGGTTATTCACTAGTATTCAAGGAGCTTTAACTGCTAATAGAATACACAAGGATGAAGCATTCCTTTATAATATAAAATCTACAATTAAATTTGTTTCTACTGCTTCTCCTGAAACACTAAGAGAAATATTCTCTAGATCGGATGAAGACGAAGTTGTCGCATAAATAAATCCCTCGCTACTATTTTTAGTAGTGAGGGATTACTTTTTTAAATTGTATTTATCATTTGCATCGTTAAAGAATTAATTTTTTGACTAAAGAATTTTTTAATTGCAGGATCTATATCTATTCTATCTAAAGCTAATTCAAAGTCTTCTAACCAATATTTTGCTTCTTTTATAGAAATAGGTAGTTTCATATGTTTTTTTCTTAAATCAGGTGTAGCAAAGATTGAATGACCTGGCTGTCCTAAGAATAATCTGAAAAATCGTTTTTGTTCTATTTTGATTTTATCAAAACCATCATTAAATAAAAGATTGATTCTATCATCATTTGGTATAATATCGTCATACATATGCATAACTAGTTCATCAATCTTTTCTTCTCCTATTTGTTCATATAGGTTCATAATTACCTCCACAATTTGTTCATATTTTTTTCACTTTTTGTCCTTATTTATATTAAACTACATTAATAAAATTTTTGCAATTAAAATGCTAGATAAAAATATAATTTTACAGAATAATATACTAAAATTTATATATTCTATGTAATTATTTGCATCTTAGTATAAAAATATAAAACGTAGAATAAGGCTATACCTATTCTACGTTTTAGTACTACTATTTTAATAATTTTTTAAATGCTTCTACTTTATCAGTTCTTTCCCAAGAGAATTCTACATCTTCACGTCCAAAGTGACCGTAAGCTGCCGTTTTCTTGAAGATTGGTTTTCTTAAATCTAGAGTTTCGATAATTCCATTTGGTGTTAAACGGAATTCTTCTTTAATAGTTTTAACGATATCCCCTTCGTCAACTTTTGAAGTTCCGAATGTTTCAACAAAAATCGATACTGGGTGAGCTACACCAATTGCGTAAGCTAATTGCACTTCTGCTTTCTCACAAATTCCACTAGCAACGATGTTCTTAGCAATATATCTAGCCATATAAGCTCCTGATCTATCTACTTTAGTCGCATCTTTACCACTGAATGCTCCACCACCGTGACGTGAGAATCCACCGTATGTATCAACGATAATTTTACGTCCTGTAAGTCCTGCATCTCCAACTGGTCCACCTATTACGAATCTTCCTGTTGGGTTGATGAAGTACTTAGTATTTTCATCTAATAAATATTTATCTAAACATGGTTCAATTACGTGTTTTTTAATATCGGCATGGATTTGTTCTTGAGTCACGTCTGCATCGTGTTGTGTAGAAACTACGATTGTATCAATTCTATTAACTTTGTGATTTACATCGTATTCGATTGTTACTTGTACTTTTCCATCTGGGCCTAAGTATGC
>CALIWM010000011.1:0-2920 GCA_938046645.1 uncultured Gemella sp.
TTTTATAAAGCGAATTTAGATATCAATAAACCACTGTGCCTATGAGTTCTCATATGAACTTTGTTAAATTTTAGGACTTTTTGGTCAGCCCTCATATTATTCTGATTCAAAATTACAAAACTTCTTTGTCCGCTATTTCATTAATACCACCAAAGTTTTTGGTATCTATGTCCTATTTGTAATGAT
This sequence comes from uncultured Gemella sp., assembly GCA_938046645.1. Classification (GTDB taxonomy): domain Bacteria; phylum Bacillota; class Bacilli; order Staphylococcales; family Gemellaceae; genus Gemella. The sequence goes on from CALIWM010000011.1 coordinate 187, forward strand.
AAATCTTTTTTATTTTGGTCAGCGCCGTTAATATATAATTTACCAGCTTCATACATATCAATCATTTCATTTGGTACACTAGAAATAACTATGCTTCCATTGTTATCACTTTCTACTTGTGAGAATTTCACACTGTAATCTCCTGCCGGAAGATCATCGAAATACCAACGAAGAGTATATGTTTGTAGTGGTACTTCCCAATACAATTCACGATAAATAAATTCATGTTTTCTTACAACTTTATTATCTTTTTTATCTATTATCTCTACTTTATACTTCGAATTATTTTTCTCATCATATGAAGAAATATATCCTCGAACATAATTAAAGCTGCGATTAGCTTTAAACGTCTGTTCTACCTCTGTATCTTTATTCACTCTAACTATTCCATCTCTCAAATAATTATCCGTTGCATAAATACTAATACCATTTATTACACGTGAATCATAGTCTAAGTTCATCGAATAAGATGGTCTTAAGAAACTATCACTTCCTACTTGAAGAGCAAATACTACTCCAAAAGCAATATAAAGTTTTTTCTTGTACTTATCAAATATAGTCGTCTCATATCTTTCAGCAAATAATATTATACCTTTTGCTCCCAGAATGAAGATTATCGGCATCCACGCATAAACATATCTTGGTTTAGCTTCCCAAATTAAATGGAACATAAACACTCCGAAGATAATAATTTGGAATAAGAAGCATGAAGTAATATACTCTTTTCTACGTTTATAAATGTAATAAACCATTCCAAATAAGATTACTACATACATCATTTGAGAAATATAGATAAAGAAGCTATTGTCACTTCCATAGAAAAGTTGCCACAAGAAGCCATCACCATCTCTTAGTGCACGTGTACCATTCGTATAGTTAATAGTACCATCGCTCCAGTTACCTCTTACTTTAAGAATAATCATAAGTAAATTAAGAAAAATTGGTCTATGAGTTAACCTATTAAAGAATAAGCTCAGGTCATCTGTCATTTTATTTTGACTAAGATATGTAAATTGAAAATCCTGCCAGTTATAACTTCCACCTTGAATACTCATCCCCATCATTACCCAGTGTAACATCGGAAACTTATAGCCATCATCTTTCCAAAAGCCATAGTGTGCCCATAGCATATCGAATCCTTTTCCAAAGAATACAAATGCAATTCCAAAGGTCACTAATAATATAGCTAAATTTTTATACCATTTAAAAAATAGTAAGTACACTATTAATGCTGGTAAAATAATGATAATATTAGATCTTAAGTTCCATGCAAATGCAACTAGGATAGCTACTGCTACAATATGCTTTGTTCTAAAGATAAAACTTCCATCTGATGGTATAAGAACATATATTATTAAAGCAACCATAATTACCATTAATGTATCAGAGTAATAGAATAAACTATACATTTGGAAAGGAATATATAATATCATTAATCCAAAAATTATCGTTTGTTTTTGTTTTGTAAGTAATTTCCCAGCTGTTTTATATGTTAAAAATATTGTTGCTGTTGTTACTAAGAAACAGAATATATGTAATGTCCACACTTCTGATATATGTAGAAATGCAGCTATACGATATATCCAGTATAGAATAATTGTCGGTGTAATATTATTCGGATAAACTAAAAAATATCTTTCACCAGAGAATTTTCCATAGTTTAACATATAATGTGCTTCATTTTCTATCTCAGCACCATCTGAAAAGTTTAGTGTATCCATAGATAAAATAATCGCCTGAAATACTAAATATACTAAAATTATAATTCTATTATATTTTTTCAACCCAACTTCGTCTGTTGCTAACACTTTTTTTACTGCATAAATAAACAGTATGAAAACCACGGGAACTCCTAACAGAAGTGCCAACGGATTCAATATTCTTTCATACACAAATGGTGCAACATATGCCCAGGTTAAAGCTATTGTAAACAAGGCTATGAACGCATATGAAAACACATTATGTAATATTCGCCTCATAATTATCTCCTATCCTTTCTGTTAAGATGATTTGCAAACATTATCGGAGACATTGCTATCATCGTTTTATTTATGAATGTGTCACTATCAAAATAATTTTTTCTTGATTTTATTAACTCTAAAATCTCTATTTCCTCGGACATATTTTCATGCATTCTAAGCACATCAAAAAGTAAATATCCACAAAGTAAATTTAAACTTTCCTCATATTTTTTATCTTGTTTAAATTCTTCAATTTTATTAAGTGCAATAAGTATTCTTCTTGTTGAGGCTTCAATCATTGCATTATTTCTTATAGATTTACTTTCTTGTAAATCTTTATAACCTACTTTTGCTATTTGACTTACTTTACCTGCAACATCAAAGACACGTAATTTAAAATATAAATTTTCTAAAGCTAACATATCTTCTTGGAATCTTAAATTATAAACATCTAAGAATTTTTTCTTAAAAATACAAGAAGTAACATTATAATCCAAATCACTTTTTAATTTTTTAATTTCTTCTATCAGGTAATCTTGCCCTGATGATATAGCTTCATTTAATATACATGGATAACCATTTCTTGTTAAAATTGCTATATCAAGATTTTTCTGTGATACTTCATTAAATAGTAATTCCAAATAATTGGATTTTAATTTTGAACTTTCTTCAACAAAAACTATATATTCCCCTTTAGAAAAATCTAACGCACAATTTTTTGCTGAGGAATTAGAACCTAGCTGTTTTTTTATGTAGTTAATCTTATTATTATC
>CALIWM010000012.1:0-2920 GCA_938046645.1 uncultured Gemella sp.
GTAACTGATCCAAAGATTATTCTTGCTGACGAGCCTACAGGAGCATTAGATAGTAAGACTAGTGTTCAGATAATGGAACTTATTAAAGAGATAAGTAAGACGAAGTTAGTTATAATGGTCACGCACAATCCGGAACTTGCAAAAGAGTATAGTGATAGAATAGTGCGAGTTAAAGATGGTGAGATTCAAGAAGATACAAATCCATACATAGCTGGAGAGGTCGCTGATAATGGTTTTGCTTTGAAGAAAACTGCGATGGCATTTAATAGTGCTATTAAATCTAGTTTTAAGAATCTTCTCACGAAAAAATTCCGTACACTTATGACAGTTGTTGCGAGTAGTATAGGGATTATTAGTATAGGTTTAGTATTAGCTATTTCATCGGGGATGGATAAGTATATTCAAACAATGCAAAATGAGAATTTATCATCAATGCCGATTATGATAAGTTCAAATCAGATTAATTTTGGACTAAGTGTTGATGATGACAATTCAGAAAAAGACTCTAATGGCTCAGAATTAGTACCAAAGTCACGTCGAGATGTGCATAGAAATTTATACGCAGTTGATTCATTAGGGAATGGAGAGACATTTATAAACTATATTCAAAATAATGCTAAGGATTATTACTCTGCGATTGATTTTGCAGAAGGTTATAAATTGCAAGTATTAACTAAAAATATAAAAGGTGATGTAGTAGCTGTAAAACAAGAACAAACGTCATTGAATGATAATATTTTTGGAGTATTACCAGAAGATAAGAATCTAATTATGAATCAATATGAGGTGGTAAAATCATCTAAAGAAAATTTTGAATATCCTAGTGATAATGAAGTTGTGTTATTCACTGCGAAGAATAACGAAATCGACAAAGCTACGATAAAAGCTTTAGGGTTTGATGAAAATGCAAAAGTTAAGTATGAAGATGTAATCGGAAAAGAGTTCAGTGTCATAGAAAATAACAATTATTACAGAAAAATAGCTGATAGATTCGTTCCACGTGATGTTGATTCAAAAATGTATGATGCAGGAACTAAGGTTAAAGTTGTGGCTATATTAAAAGCTAAAGATAGTTTTACTAGACCTCAGATGACGATTGGTTACACAAGAGCTTTACAAAAAACGTTTATTGAAAAAGAAGCGAAGTCGGATATTGTAGTTGCTCAACAAAAAGACAAAACTAGAAATGTTATAACTAATCAAAAGATGGATAGTGATACAGCAGAACAAGTTCTGGCAACGTTAGGAGCAAAAACTGCTCCGAGTGCAATTAATCTTTATCCGAAATCTTTCAATGATCGTGATAAAATAGCGGAAGTTATTAATGGTTTTAACAAGAAAGTAGCAGATAAATATGGTCCAGATAGCTCAGATTATCACAAGTATAGCATCACGTATGCGGATTTAGCCAAGCAAATGACGACGATTATGTCGCAGATGATTAATACAATTTCATTAATCTTATCAGCATTTGCGGGAATTTCATTAATCGTATCGTCTATTATGATTGGGATACTAACGTATGTATCTGTAGTAGAAAGAACGAAGGAAATTGGTATTCTTCGTGCGATAGGTGCTCGAAAAAAAGATATTACAAGAATCTTTATCGCAGAAGCAGGTCTAATCGGATTTATTTCTGGAGCTGTAGGTGTAGCGGTGACTATGCTTTTATCTGTTCCAATAAGTGGAAGTATTGCTAAGGCGCTAAAAGTTGAGGCATTTACTGCATCGCTAAATGCTCAATCATCAATTGGACTAATATTGCTTAGTTTGATACTGACGCTTATTGCAAGTATTATCCCATCGAGAATAGCTGCGAAGAAAGATCCAGTCGAAGCGTTAAGAACCGAATAAAAAATAATATGAGGAATAGTAGATTGTGTTGTAATCAGAAAGTTGAGAAAAAGTGAAACTTTCGATGGTCAAACCGAATCTAATATTCCTCGTTTTTCTGTTTATTGTGTGGATAATTGTAAACGGAGAGTTACAGGTGATTAACACTTGTATTTAGGTGCAATTGACACACATCTTAGTTTTCAATATAATTTATATTATATATATGTTAAATAGGAGGTTTTTATGATAATAGGTTCGTTTATAGTTTTTGTGATATTTCTTTTATTGTTTTTATCTGTTTTGTATTTCGACAGAAGGAACTTGTTTTTAGGGATATTTTTTATAGCGACAGGTTTGAGTTTTATTTTTTATGTAATGACCTTTATCACTAACCATGCTCAAGATAATAAGTTTTTCTATAATTTGGGTGTAGTATTACTTGTTGTAGCTGTGGTAATATTTACTCTGCTGCCAATTGTAGTAGTAATTCTGTTTTTATACAATTCATTTATGCTTATTAGAAGAGAAGGTTTAAGAGTAGGTAACTTACTGAGTCTGGCTACATTTTTCTTTCTAGTAGGTTATTTTACATATTGGCCACGCGTTGCTGATTATACTCATGGTAATCTAACATTGAGTATACTTTATGTTTATGTTGGATTAGTAGTATTGTATTTCTTGTGTATAGCAATGTCTTATTTAGTATCTAGTGTTCTAAATTTTATTAATATTTTGCCTAGGAAGATTGATTATGTAGTGGTACTAGGTGCGGGATTGATAGGTGAGAGAGTAACGCCCCTTCTTGCTAGTAGAATTAGAAAAGGGATAAAAGTTTATAAAGCTAATCCTGGAAGTAAACTAATTATGTCGGGAGGTCAAGGTCCTGATGAAGTGGTATCTGAAGCCTTTGCGATGAAAAACTATGCTCTTGAGCAGGGTGTTGCTGAAAAAGATATAATCTTAGAAGATAAATCAACTTCTACCGAAGAAAATATTATTTTTTCAAAGAAATTTATTCCAGCTGATAAAAGTTTCGCTGTGGTGACAAATTATTATCACGTTTATCGTGCATTAGTTCAAGCTA
>CALIWM010000013.1:0-10282 GCA_938046645.1 uncultured Gemella sp.
TAGCCTCATCTACTTCAACAATCTCATTCTCTACTGTCTCAATTAAATAATCAATGTAGTCTTTATTTGCGTGAAGAGTTATTTTGGTGATTCTGATGAATCCACCTCCACCTCGTTTACTCTCAATTATAAATCCGTGTTCTGGTGTGAATCTTGTCTTTATTACATAGTTTAATTGAGATGGTACACAATCGAATTTTTGTGCAACATTACTTCTTTTAATTATTATATGATCTTCTGGAGCTTCATTAAAAAGTTTTTTTATATATTCTTCAAGAATGTCCGTCATATTACCACTATTATTATTCATAAGGCCACCTCCTTTATTGACTAAAATTGACCTTTATTAAATTATACTACATCTACAATATTTTGTACACAAATAACATTGATTTTAAGGGGATATAAAAATAAAAAAAACGACTCAAAAATCATGATTTTAAAAAAATCTTTTATTCTTGAGTCGTCCATTATAATTCTATTTTCTAATAAGAGTATTTAGATTAACAGTATTTATCTCCATTAATTAGTTGTTTTTAGTTTTGATTTTCTATTAAAAACTAGATTCATTACAATCGCAACAATTGTTCCTAATACAATACCACTATCAGTAAACATACGGATAAAACTTGGTAATTGAGCAAATGCTGTAGGAACTGTTGTTACACCTAATCCTAAACCAACAGAACAAGCAATTATCATAAGATTTTCTTGTTTAGCAAAATCAGTATTCCCTAACATTTTTACACCATATGCAAGTACCATACCAAACATACTAATCATTGCACCACCCAGTACTGGTTGAGGTACGATTGTAGCTAAAGCACCAATTTTTGGAATTGATCCAAAAACTAGAAGTAACAGTACCATTACATACATTACTTTTTTACTTTTCACTCCTGAAATTTGTACAAGACCTACGTTTTGAGAATAAGTAGTATATGGAAATGCATTTACTAATGATCCAATCATAACCGCTAATCCTTCTGCTAAATATCCTCTTCTTAAATCAGGCTCTTTAACCTCTTGATTACAGATATTTCCTAGGGCATAATATACACCAGTAGATTCAATCATACTAACTATTCCAACTATAACAAATGTTAAAATCGCACTTATATTAAATTCAAAACTAGCGAACTTAAGTGGTGTTGGATGTTGGAACCAACCTGCTTGAGTAACTTCTGTTAAACTTACTATCCCCATAAAACTAGCAATAACTGTACCAGATACTAATCCTAGAAGAATAGCAATTGATTGGATAAATCCAGTAGTAAATTTATATATTACTAAAATAATTGCAAGCGTAATACATGCCAATACGATATTTTTTGGATTTCCAAAATCTTTAGATCCTTGTCCTCCTGCAATATAATTCATCGCAACTGGTACTAATGTAATACCTATAATTGTAACAACACTACCCGTAACTACCGGTGGAAATAACTTAGCCACCTTAGCAAAAAATGGTGCTATTCCAACTACCACTAATCCTGAAACAAAAATTGCTCCATACATAGTTGGTAAACCTGAACTATTTCCTATAGCTATCATCGGCGCAACAGCTGTGAAAGTACATCCAAGGACAACAGGTAAACCAATTCCTGTAAATTTACCTTTATACACTTGTAAGAATGTTGCTACCCCACACATAAAAATGTCAACTGACACTAAATAAGTTGTTTGCTCTGCTGAAAGACCTAATCCTCCTGCAACAATTATCGGTACAATTACCGCTCCTGCGTACATTGCTAGTACGTGCTGTAAACTTAAAATAAAAGTTTTCAAGATTCTTTTCTCCTTAGTTATATATTATTTTTGACAAATATAACTATATAAATACAAAAAATCACCTATAATTACTTATAGGCGATTTGAAATTCTACTACAAATAGTTGGGAGTGACTCAAAAATCGTGATTTCGGAGAAATCGATTTTGTCGAGTCACCCCCGCACAGTTTATTAGATATCTAAAAAGCTTTCATAAAGCGAATTTAGATATCAATAAACCACTGCGTCTATGAGTTATCATAGACACTTTTTTAATTTAGGACTTTTGGATCAGTCCCATTTTTAATAATGCCATACAAAAAAACTTTCGAAATAGTTACCTACTTCGAAAGTTTCTTTATTTCTATTCTTCTGAATATTTTGCTTTACGAGCTGCTTTTTCACGAGCTGCTTTATCTAATTCTTTTTTACGTAGACGAATTGACTCTGGAGTTACCTCTAAGTATTCATCATCACTTAGGTACTCAAGACTTTCTTCTAAAGTCATAATACGAGCTTTTTTAAGTGTTACTGTTTGGTCTTTTGTAGAAGAACGTACGTTTGTTTGAGCTTTAGCTTTTGTGATGTTAACTGTTAAGTCATTTTCACGGCTGTTTTCTCCAACAATCATACCACCATATACATCAGTACCTGGTTCAATAAATACTGTACCACGATCTTCTAAGCTTGAGATAGAGTACGCTGTAGCTTGACCATTTTCAAGAGCTACTAATACACCATTACGACGTCCACCAACACGCCCTTTTTGCATTGGTTGGTAAGAATCGAATGTGTGGTTAATAATACCATATCCTTTAGTCATAGACATGAATTCTGTAGAGTATCCGATAAGTCCACGAGCTGGGACATTAAAGATAAGACGAGTTTGTCCATTTCCATCAGCTTGCATATCTACCATATCACCTTTACGTTGACCTAATGATTCAATAACAGCACCAACGCTTTCGTCTGGTACATCAACTTGAACACGTTCAACTGGTTCACAATCAACACCATCGATATTACGGATAATTACTTCTGGTTTAGATACTTGAAGCTCGTAACCTTCACGACGTAAGTTTTCGATAAGAATTGATAAGTGAAGTTCTCCACGTCCACTTACTACCCAAGAATCACTTGTATTAGGTTCTACACGTAATGAAACGTCTGTTTCTAATTGTTGCATTAATCTATCTTCTAATTTACGAGCTGTAACAAATTTACCTTCTTTACCAGCAAATGGTGAGTTATTAACTAAGAAAGTCATTTGTAGTGTTGGTTCATCAATGTGAAGTATTGGTAATGCTTCTTGGTGATCTGTTGGACAAACTGTTTCCCCAACGTTAATATCATCCATACCACTTACTGCAACGATATCCCCTGCATGCGCTTCTTGAATTTCTTCACGTTTTAATCCAAAGTAACCAAAAATCTTAGTTACACGGAAGTTTTTCACTGTTCCATCAAGTTTCATAAGAGAAACTGATTCTCCTACTTTCATACTTCCACGGAATACACGTCCAATACCAATACGTCCAACATAGTCATTATAATCTAATAATGCTACTTGGAATTGAAGTGGTTCATCTCTATTATCTTTTGGTGCTGGAACGTAATCAATTACTGTTTCATATAAACATTGCATGTTTTCTTCTTGCGCACTTGGATCACTTTCTAAAGAAGCTGTTCCGTTAATAGCTGATGCATAAACAACTGGGAATTCAAGTTGCTCATCATTTGCACCTAATTCGATAAATAAATCAATAACTTCGTCTACTACTTCCTCTGGACGAGCTGATGGTTTATCAATTTTGTTTACAACAACAATTGGTTTTAAGTTTTGTTCTAAAGCTTTTTTAAGAACGAAACGAGTTTGAGGCATTGTTCCTTCGTAAGCATCTACTACTAAAAGAACACCATCTACCATTTTCATGATACGCTCTACTTCACCACCGAAGTCTGCGTGTCCTGGTGTATCAAGAATGTTAATTCTTTTTCCTTTATAATCAATAGCTGTATTTTTTGCTAGGATTGTAATACCACGTTCTCTTTCTAAATCGTTAGAGTCCATAGCTCTTTCTTCTACGTGCTCGTTTGAGCGGAAAATTCCTGATTGTTTTAATAGCTCATCAACTAATGTAGTTTTACCGTGGTCAACGTGGGCTATAATTGCTATATTTCTAACATCATCTCTTAATTGTACTGACATTTTTATCTCCTTGTTCTTACTTTATAAAATATATATAATCTTAAATTTATATAGTATTTAATCTAACTTATCAATAATACCACTATTTTTCTTGATTGTAAACAAATATACTAACGAAATTACTTTAATTTAAGATATTTTTTTTCGTTAGCACTTTCACTAATAAAAAAGAAGATCAAGTATAACTCGATCTTCCTTAATACTATTCTTTTATTATGGGTGTACTGGAATCATCCATCCAAGTACTCTAGTTGATTGAAGTGCAACGATAGCACACACAATTATTAACAGGATGAAACTGTGTTTAACTGTAAATTTAAGTAAGTCTGACTCTCTACCTACTAGACCAACCGCTGCAGCTGCTACTGCGATAGATTGTGGAGAAATCATTTTACCTACTACTCCTCCTGATGCGTTAGCTGCTACCGCTAATAATGGATCCATTCCTACTTGGCTAGCTGTAACTTGTTGTAATTTAGCAAATAGTAAGTTAGCTGATGTATCAGAACCAGTAATGAACACTCCAATCCATCCAAGAGCTGGTGATAGGAATTTAAATGCTCCACCTGTTGCTGCTAGCGCGTATCCTAGAGTATTAGACATACCTGATGCATTCATAATGTATGCAAATCCTACTACGAAACAGATTGTTAACAATGCAATTTTAACTTCATTAAATGTTTGAATAAAAGTTTCACCTGCATCTTTCCAACTAATTTTAATAATAAACTTAGAGATTAACGCTGCTACTAAAATCGCTGTACCGATTGATCCTACTAGGTCAAGTTTGAATACTGCTGCAATTTCTTTTCCTGATACCGAACTAATAATATTATTGTGGATAAATGGTACCTTCGGATTTAAAGCAAGTGTTTTGAAGAATGCTTTAGAAGATTTCATTGTCCAGATGAAAATGATAAGTGTTAATACAACAAATGGTGACCACGCAACTAGTACTTCTTTTAAGCTGTGTTTTGGAGTAACTTCTGCATCTTTATCAACTTCTTTTTCATCAGCAAATCTCCAAGTTGTTTTTGGTTTCCAGAATTGAAGTAAGATAACTATTGACACTAATGAAACTAATGATGAAAGAATGTCAGGTAATTGTTCTCCCATGTAGTTAGAGCTTACAAATTGAGCAATTGCAAATGACCCACCTGAAACTAATAATGCAGGCCATACTTCTAATGTTTTCTTGAATCCAGCCATGATTAATACTAAGTAGAATGGAATAAAGATAGACACTAGAGGTAATTGACGTCCGATCATTGCTGCAATTTCAGCAGCTGCGATTGGTGATCCGTTAGCATAAGTTGCAAGTCCGTCCATCGCTGTAACCGGTGCTCCTACAGCCCCGAATGCTACCGGCGCAGTGTTAGCTATCATACAAACACCTGCCGCATAAAGTGGTCTAAATCCTAAACCTACTAATAATGAAGCTGTGATTGCTACTGGTGCTCCAAAACCTGCTGCTCCTTCTAAGAAAGCCCCGAATGAGAAAGCAATGATTAACGCTTGAAGACGACGGTCATCTGTTAATGACGTGATACTGTCTCGAATGATACCGAAGTGACCTGTTTTAACAGTCATTTTGTATAAGAACACTGATGTTAAAATAATCCAACCGATAGGCATCGCACCATAAACCATTCCTTGGAATGTTGAGAATGCTGCGAAGTGGAACGGCATTTTAAAGAATATACATGCAATTATAATCGCTAGTATTAAAGTTAGTAAACCTGTTAACCAACCTTTAACTTTTAATCCTGCAAGTGTTACTAAATAAAACACAATAGGAATTAATGCAACAAGTGCAGAGACATATAGATTATCAGCCACTGGCTGTAATAACTGAGTGAATTTTTCCATAAATACACTTCTCCTTTGTATAAATATATTTTGTTAGGTTTGTGAAAATCTATTATTATAAATAACAAAGTTATATATTAACTAAAAATCAAATATTGTAATAATTCATCTTTAATTTATCTTAGAATAAAACCTACTTTTTGTTAAATTAGATATATAACAGTTTTTTATCTGTTCTATTTTTTATTACTTGTACCACATATTTGATAGTATTTATTTAATGATTTTCTTGATTACATTTAATATTGTAGCACGCTTTCATTTAAATGTAAAGCGTTTTTTTAGTTATTTTTACAACATTTTTAAAAAATCCTTATTTATCAATGGAAAAACTATACTTTTTTTTGAAAATTTTTCTTAACTTTTTTTATAACAGTTCTATAAATCATTTTATGTACTTTGTTTTTTTCAAAACTCAATTTATGTTACTACTATTTTTGTACACTATATATAAAAAAAACATATCGTAGTTAATATTAATACGATATGTCTTTCTTGTTTCTGATGTAATAATATGTAGTTATTTAATATTTCTGCTTATCTTTTAAAACACGATTAATTTCTTTATTTGCTTCTTTTTGCTTCAATACATGGCGTTTATCGTAGTTTTTCTTACCTTTAGCAACACCGATTAATAGCTTTGCATAGCCATTTTTTATATAAAGCTTCAAAGGAACAATACTCATCCCTATTTCGTTTTGCACATTAGTTAATAAAGCAATTTGTTTTTTCTTTAATAATAATTTTCTTACTCTTAATGGTTCATGATTAAATCTATTTCCCTCTTCAAAATGAGAAATATGCATATTGTAGACAAACATTTCTCCTCGTCTTGTTTGACAGTATGAATCTTTTAAATTGATTCTTCCTCTTCTAATAGATTTAATTTCTGTACCTGTTAAAACTAATCCTGCCTCAAAAGTTTCTTCTATAAAATAATCATGATTAGCTTTTTTATTTTGGGCAATAACTTTTATTTCTTTATCCATAATCTAATCCTCTATTTTTTACTAATTAATGATTTGTGTTTCAATATTTTAAAGTCTATTTCTTGATTTTCTAAATCAACATTTGCTACTTTAACAATTACCTCGTCTCCAAGTCTATAAACTTTTTTCTTTCTTCGACCAATTAATAACATATTTTTCTGATCATATGTATAATAATCATCATTCATTGCCTTAATGTGCACTAATCCCTCAATATTACTTCGTTCAAGAGTAATAAATACACCAAAGTTCGTAACACTTGAGACAATACCTCTGAATGTTTGTTCTTGATATTTTAACATATACTCACATTTTTTCATTCTATCGACTTCACGTTCACAATCAACCGCTCGTTTTTCATACTCTGAAGAACTCTCAGCTAAATCCGGTAATCTAGTAATGAAATTATCTATAGTTTGATCAGATACATCACCATTAAATAAGTATGTTCTAATCATTCTATGCACCAATAAATCCGGATAACGTCTGATTGGTGATGTAAAATGCGTATAATACTTCGTAGCAAGTGCAAAGTGTCCTATATTATTTATTGAATATCTAGCTTGATTCATAGTTCTAAGAAGAATTGTTGAAAGCATAGTTTCTACAACTTCTCCTTTAAATTTTCTAAGCATATTTGCTAACATATAAGGTTCAATCTCTTCAATTTTACCTTTTGTTCTATAGCCAAGACTTGCAGCAATATCAAAGAACTGTCTAAGTTTTTCCATTTTAGGCTCTTCGTGAATACGATATATAAACGGAACTTGCATCCAGTAAAAATGCTCTCCAATTACCTCATTAGCACTTAGCATAAAATCCTCAATTAGTCTTTCTGAAATACCTCTTTCACGAAGGACAATATCTAAAACTTCCCCATTTTCATCAACCACTACTTTTGACTCTGGTTTATCAAAATCAATAGCACCTCGCGTTTCTCTATTAGCACGAATTTTTTTTGACAATTCTAATGCTGTCTTCAGCATAGGTACGTATTCTTTATATTCTTCTATCGTTTCTTTATTTTCAGCATAGACTTCATTAACTTTTTTATAAGTCAAACGTCCTTTGGATTTTATTACAGCTGGATATATATCATAGCTTTCAGGATATCCTTTAGTATTAAAATCGATATCACAACAGATTGTATATCGTAATACATGAGGATTTAATGAGCAGATATTATTAGATAATTTTCTAGGTAACATCGGAACCACCCTATCAGCTAAATAAACACTACATCCTCTATTAGCTGCCTCTTTATCTAATGGACTATCTTCAGTTACATACCTACTAACATCAGCTATAAATACTTTTAATCTATAACCTTTTTTAGTTTTAACAACTGAAATGGCGTCATCTAAATCTTTAGCATCATCACCATCAATAGTAACCACCATTTCATTAGTGCAATCTCTATACTTATCTTCAAGTTTTATTTCATCACTTATTTTCTCAGTTTGCTCAAGTACTTCTTGAGGGAATTCATTTGGAATATTATGTTTATAAATCACTGAAAGAATATCTACACCTGGATCATCCTTATGCCCAATTGATTTTATAATAATCCCCTTATGATCTTCAAAACTAACCTTTGAATAATCTGTAATTTCAACTAGTACCTTACTACCATCAACTAAATTAAAGTTTTTAGCATTTGTTATTTTTATATATTTTACAATATTTTTATCATCACTTTTAACAAAAGAGAAAAACTTAGCATTAGTCAGCGTTCCAACTGTATACTTAGTATTTCTTTCCAATACTTTTTGGACTATCCCTTCTAGATTACGATCATCCTTATAAACACTATCTACCTTTACTAAAACAATATCACCTGTCATTGCACTTTGTGTGAATCCTTTAGGAATATATACTTCTATTCCTAAGTCTTGTGAATACACAAAAGCAAAACCTTTTTGATGCAATCTAATAACTCCCTCAATTTCTAATGCTTCTTTAACATAAAGAAACTTCTCGTTGGGTAATTGAGTAACGACTAATTTTCTCTCTAACTTTCCAACATTTTTTACTAATTCAACAAACTCTTTTGCTGATTCAATGTTTAACTTTTCTTTTAAATCTTCCATACTTAAAACTTTTTCTTCTTTAAATATTTTTTCAATTTTTTCTAACATATAATCCTCCTTAATTTAGATTATACAACATATAATTATTTCTATAAAAATAAACCTAAAATGAAATTACATTTTAGGTTTATTATTGTTTAGTCTATAATTTTAACCAAGTAAGACACACTAGTGATATAAAAAATATTAGTCCTAGTACTACTGTAATTCTTTGTAAAACTAATTCAGCACCTCTTACTTTTTGTTTTCCAAACAGTTCTTCTGCTCCACCAGTTAATCCAGATAGACCTCCAGATTTACTTTCTTGTAATAAAACTACTACAATTAGCAGAATACTGCTCACTATTGCCATTGTCATTAAAAAAGTGTGCATACTCTCCTCCTAAAATAATCATTCGTTAATACAATACAATTTATATTAACACATTTTTTCAAAAAAAGCAAATTTATTAAACAATCTTAGTGAAGATAATTCTTCCCGAAGATGTTTGTAAGACACTTTGTACTTCTACTTCGACAGTTTTACCAACCGAACGTTTACCATTTTCAACGACAATCATTGTCCCATCTTCAGTATAAGCCACACCTTGATTATTCTCTTTACCTTCTCTTAATACTTGAACTTTCAATCTTTCCCCTGTTGTCAACATTGGTTTAACAGCGTTACTTAGATCATTAACATTCAGAACTTTAATTGCTTGTAAAGTAGCAAGTTTATTAAGGTTATAATCAGTTGTAATAATAGAACATTTATATTTCAAAGCATAATCTATTAATAAATTATCAACACCTTTATGCTCATTATATTTGTACTTATTATCAATTTCAAGATCAATTTCTCTCATTTTTTGAAGATGCTCAACACAATCTAAGCCTAGACGACCTTTTGCACGTTTTAATGGATCTTCAGAATCCGAAATCAGCTGTAATTCTTTTAAAACAAATTCTGGAACAATAATCTTACCTTCTAAAAAGCCAGTTTTTGCAACATCTTGAATACGTGAATCAATTAATGCACTCGTATCTACAACTTTTGATAAAATTTTCTTTGTGTTGACTTTTGGTTCTTTTTCTTTAGGTTTATTTCCAAATTTAAAAGCTGTAAGGATATTTAAAAATTCACCTTCACGTCTATACCCTAGTACCAATCCTAAGTATCCAAAGACAATATATATAATAGCGGAAATAATTCTTCCCATTATTCCAGCACCTGCTATAACATCTACCCCTGATGAAAGTAAACTAGCTAGAAGCAGACCAAGAATTAATCCAATTGTAGTAAATACAATTTTTTGGATTGGTGTATTTGTTAGACGATCTTCGATTCTTTTTAACATTGCTACGAATCTATCTGA
>CALIWM010000014.1:0-10263 GCA_938046645.1 uncultured Gemella sp.
TTGGAATAAGCATAATGAAGAACGTTATAAATATTGGAAAAAATTAAATCTAGTAGATAGTCTATTACTGCATAATATAACAGGAGTATTTAGAATTGTAATCTTCATAGGTATTGTTTATTACTATTCGTATTCACACTTTAATAACGTTTATGGCATTACATTGGGAATGGTCTATCTATTTATAAATTATACTACCGATATAATTTATAGAATCGCTGACTTTACGATGGGGATTTCTAATTATATAAGAGCGCAAGGTGCAGCTATAAATATTCAAGAGATACTTAAGTTAGAAGTTGAGAAAGATAATCATAAAGATATTACTAATGATAATTTCCGAGGAAATATTAAATTCGAAGATGTGTATTTTTCTTATAAAGATGATTTTTATGTGCTTCGTGATTTAAATCTTGAAATTAAAGAAAATCAAACTGTAGCCTTTGTAGGACATACGGGAAGCGGTAAGAGTACTATAATGAATCTAATTGTTAAGTTCTATAGTGCGACTAAAGGTAATGTCTTAATCAATGGTAGAAATATAAATGATTATAGTAAGGAATACCTAAGAGAAAAAACTGCGATAGTGCTTCAAGACTCATTTTTATTTGAAGGTACTTTACTCGAAAATATTACTACTTCTAACAATGAAAAAATCGCCAAAGAGGCCTTATCTCGAGTTGGAGGAGATTTCATATTAGAAAATCGCTCGTTGGATTCAAGAGTAGAAGTAGGTGGAAATAATTTTTCTACAGGTGAGAAGCAACTTATCTGTTTAGCTAGAGCCTTGGCTAAAGATCCTAAAATTTTAATTCTTGATGAATCGACAGCCAATATTGATAGTGAAACAGAACAAAATGTTAGTCGAGCTATAGAAGAATTAAAACAAGGGCGAACAACGCTTATAATAGCCCATAGATTATCGACGATAAAAAATGCCGATATGATTTATGTCCTTAGAAAAGGGAAGGTAATTGAAAGTGGAACACACGAACAATTATTAGCTCTTGGGGGAAGTTACAAAAAAATGTATGAAACTCAAGTAAAAGGATAATAAAATAAAGGAGTGATTAAAAAAATCAGATTTAACCGAATCTAGATTTTTAAATCACTCCTTTTTTAATATTATTTTTTGAATACAAATTCGTATGCTAAGTCAATATCTTTGAATGAAATCATTATTGTTTCGTAACCAAGTGGCTTGAAAAGTTCATTAACAGCATTAGCAACTTTTTCGCAAACTTCTACAGGACGGTGAACCCATCCGATTTCAAGGTTTGCTCTACTGATTTCTTCTCCATCAAGAATAGCAACACTTTCAACTAAATCTAATGTGAAAGCTTCACGTGGTCTTTCGATTATTTCAGCAATAGTATCGAAAAGCTCAGCACTAACTTTTTTTAAATCTTCTTTTTTAAATCCTCTAGCAACTATACGTGGCATAATAGACCTCCATTATTTGAATTCGTTTTCTTTAATTATATCATAATATTTTATATTTTTGTTGGAAAAAGTTTAGAGATAGGAAGTTTAAAGTTTTATGAAATTAAATTTCTGTTTATAATAAATATTAATAAATTTCACTGTATGTGTAATTTGAAGAAAATGTTGTGTTTTTTAGATGGTTAGTAGAATGTGAAAAGTATTTTCTTGGTTATTTTACTTACAAATATTACCATTTATTAAAATTATATGGTAATATAGAAAGTAGGAAAAAAATATTAAAATAAATACTAAGGAGAAATTTTTATTAAACTTTTATATAAGAAATACTTTTCATTAATAATGTTAATTTTAGTTTGTCTGGTGATATTTTTATTTTCTAGTCAACCTGGAGAAGAATCATCTAAGATTTCTAATGACTTAATCATAAGAAAATTAGGTCACTTTAGTGAATATATGGCTCTGGGATTCTTCTTATTTTCATATTTATCAAATTTATTTATAGAAAATGACAGGATAAAAGATTTTAAAAAAACTGGCATATTATGTTTCTTGTTTTCTGTTATCTATGCCTCAAGTGATGAATTTCATCAAACTTTTGTGCCAGGTAGAGATGGAAATATTGTTGATGTATTAATTGATAGTAGTGGAGCTTTAGTGGGAATATTAATTTCAAGTATTATATATTTTCTTATAATGAAAAAATAGTGAAAAATATTGTAGTTTTTAGTTGTATTTTTTTTAGAAAAGATATAAAATAATTATTTAGATAAATAAAAAATAAAAGGAGGAGTTATTGATGCTTAGAGCACTTATTGTAGAAGATGACAAATTATTAGCTGCATCATTAAAAGCTGCAATTTCAGAAAAATTTGATGCTGATGTTTGTTATAATGGATTAGATGGACAAAAACTTGTTGATAAAAATAAGTATGATTTTGTAATAGCTGATAGTATTCTACCGGGTATGGGCGGAGTAGACCTACTTGATTATATTCGAGAAGTCAACGAACATAAAATGCCGGTAATTATTCTGACTATAGCAGAATCAACTGAAGAAAAGGCAAGAGTTATGAAGCATAGAGTAACGGAATATCTACCACGTGTAGCGGATGCTTCTCTTTTACTGACAACAATGTCGAACTTACTTCAACGTGAAAGTAACCTAAAAGGTGAACATGAAATTACATACAAAGATTTAGTATTAGATCTTAAAAATGAATTAGTATCATCAAATGGTGGAACATTAGATACAATTAAAGGAAAATATCTTGAATTATTATCATTCTTTGTAATCAATAATAATATCGTACTAGAAAAAGAAGAAATATTTGATCGTGTGTGGGGTGTTGATTCAGAAACAACAATTAACGCTATCGAAGTTTATATCTCAGGGTTGAGAAAAGAGTTACGAAAAATTGGTTATGATAAAAACCTAAGAACTGTTCGCGGTGTTGGTTATACATTTGAGTAGGTAAGAGTATGGAATTTAATTATCCAATAGATTATACACTATATAATACAGATGAGATAACAATTATTATTAAATTTTTAGATTTAGTAGAAGAATGTTATTTATCGGGAGTAGAACTATCAGAGTTTAAAGCTGCGTACAAAGACTTTAAGAGTGTAGTTCGAGCTAAGTCTGAAGAAAATTCTCTGTATCGTGATTTCAAAGAAATCACAGGATATGATGGTTATCAAGCTGTAAAAGAAATGAAAAATGAAAAACCAAAAATTAAGCTTTAAAGCTTAGTTTTTGGTTTTTTGATTTATATCGAGGAATCCGAAATGAAATTTAGTGTTTTTTCTAATTATTCTTGTGAAATTGTATTTTTCAAATATATTGTCCCTAAAGTGGGCTTTAACAATAATCTTATATCTTGCAACTCGATAGGCTTCTTTTAGAAATTCATCATATGGGAAATAATTATCGGCAAGAGGAGTTATTCCAGAAAGATTGTTAGATTCGGTTATATCATGTGAAAACATCGGATCAAAGTATATTATATCGAATGCATTGTCAGGAGTTTTCTTTAAATAATCTATACAATCAAAGTTATAAGTTATAATCTTTCTCATCGCTTTGTTTATCTTTTCGTTAGGGGAAACGTAGTGTTTTAGTCCATTACTTGTAATGAGATGTATAATATTATTTTTTTCTAGAGAAGTAACATGATGTCCGTAGTAGCTTAGGAGAATGCTATCTCCAGCAAGGCCCATAGTACAATCTAGAACGTTTTGTTTTTCTTTACCAATTATCTCAACTAGAGGTTCATTGTCCGAATTTTTTATTTTTAATGCTGTTGTATCTAAGTGAAAGAAAAATTCTGAATCGTTTTCGAAATAACTTAGTTTATTTTTGTATACAACAAGTACACCTTGAGCATCTTCTAGCAATTGTTTAATTGTTTTTTTATTTCTTATAATATATTTTAAATTTAATTCGTTGGCAAGATTTTGTGCTTTAGTATTTAGCTCAAATGTTGTTTTTACGCTAGTCGTTACTATTATATTTTTCATTAATTATTAATGTTTGCTCCTCTGTTATTATAATGTCTACCTTTTTATCAAATTGATCAGTAGGGACTTTTTCTTGAAGAAGCTTATCATATGATAAACCGATGCTAGCCTTATTCTTATTTGTTGCAAAATATTTATCATAGTACCCTTTTCCATACCCAAGACGATATCCATTTTTATCGAATACTATAGAAGGAGTAATTACTAAATCAATATTACCAGTATAATAGTTACAACTATTTGGTTCTAGTACTCCAAAATGCCCTGGAGCTAAGTCCTCTATAGATGTTATATGCACTAGATTCATAATTTTGTTATCAATTTTCGGTACAAAGATCTGCTTTTTACTAATCCATTTATTTATAAACGGCAAGGTAGCTATTTCGCTGCTGAAACCTATGAAAATAAATATTTTTTCTGCAGACATAAATAATTCGTTGTTTTCAAGTTTAGAGAGTATTTCAGCAGTTGCATTATTTCTGTATTCTTCAGTTAAATTGTTTCTTTCGATAATAAATTTTTTTCTTAGTTCTTTTTTCAAAGTATATTCACCTCGATTTATATTATATCATAAATTCAAATGTAATTTTAATTTGATAATAGTGTTTTGGATATATAAGGTTATGTAAATGAAAAAAAGTATATTATATCTGTAATAATAAATTTAATAGATTATTATTTATAAAAGTTATTATAAAAACAAATATGGATTTTAATAGCTAATAAATTTATGACGGAAATGTGAAAGTTATGTATAAATTTTTAGAATTTTTATAATAATGTATGTACAAGTATAATCAAAATTTTAAGAAAATATAAATAGGTAAAAAAATAGTAGATGTTGATGTAGATGGTTTTCAAACTTTCACAATTTAAAGGTAATCATATAAATAAAAAAATCTTAAATAATGGTTTATGATATGTTAATAGACAAAGTAGTAAAATAAAAAATAATTATTCATTATTTAATGGAAATAATAGTATAAATATGATATAATATAAAAGAAAATTTATGAGAAAGGAATCTTCTACAAATAATGACAAATTCAGAAAAAAATAAAGATATATTAAGTAATGATGAATTGGGAAAAAATAGTAAAAAATCAGATGATTACTCAAGTTTACTAGAAAAGATTAGAAAACAGGTAGATATAGAAAACTCATCTACTTATACTAGAAAAGCGCATGATGGACAGGAGAAATTAGAAGAGACGGTAATTATGCCTACTGTTACGGAAGAGACAGATGTTCATGCAGAAACAGTTGTATTAGATAGAAATGAGTTAGTTCATGCAATTGAGAATGAACAAGCAAAAGAAGTTAAACAAGAAGAAGTGGAAGAAAGTCCAGTTGTATTAGAGGTTTTAGGACTTAAAAAACGTATCGGATTAAAAACAATAGTTGAGGATATCACTTTTGACATGCGAGAAGGTGAAATTATCGGACTATTAGGGCCAAATGGAAGTGGTAAGACTACTATAATGAGAATGATGGTAGGATTAACTAAAACAACTAAAGGGGATGTTTATTGCTTTGAGAAACCTTTAGGTTTAGGTAAAACGGCTATGCTTAAAGAAGTTGGAGCGATGATTGAAACACCCGAGTTTTATAACTATATGTCTGGATGGTCTAACTTGAAACAAATTGCTCGTGTTTGTGGTAAAAAAGTAACAAGAGCACGTATGAAAGAGTTAGTAGAATTCGTTGGACTAAAAAAGGTTATTAGAAAGAAAGTTAAAACTTATTCTCTAGGTATGCGTCAACGTTTAGGATTAGCTCAAGCATTACTTAATGACCCTAAGGTGCTAATTCTTGATGAACCTGTAAATGGTTTAGATCCACAAGGAGTTCAAGACTTCCGTAACAAACTTAAAGAAATCGCAGCAACTGGAGTATCAATCTTGATTTCATCGCACTTACTAGATGAAATTGAAAAAGTTTGTGATAGAGTTATCGTAATCGAAAAAGGTAAAATTATTGCAGATGATAAACTAGAAAACCTAGTAGCAGATGAAATTATTAAAACATTAATAAGAACACATGATGTAGAAAAAACAGAAATATTAGTGAGAGAATTAGGTGTTAGATATGAGTTAACTAATGATGGATTTGTATTTGAAAATCTTGATCGTGAAGAGAAAGCTCGTATTATTACATATCTAGTTAATAACAATGTAGAATTAGATACAATTCGTGAACTACATACATCATTAGAGGATCGATTCCTACAAATTACAGGAGGGGAGAGAAAATAATGAAATTACTAATAAATGAGTTTATAAAAGATTATAAAAAGAAAACTACATGGTTATACTTCTTACTATCGTTTGGGATTATTTTATTAAATAGTTATTTTACAAAAAGACAGTTTGAAGATGGAATTGATGCTGTGAAAATATTAAGTGGGCTAACAGTGGTTTCTGTTACGTTAGCGACGGTATTCTCACTAATTATGTTAGCTAATAACTTGTCTCAAGAGTATTCAAAAGGAACAATTAAATTTTTATATATAAAACCAAAATCTCGTTCTGCAATACTTACTGCGAAAATAGTTTTAGCATTCATTAACTATATTATATTTTTAGTAGTAGGAACAGTATTTGACTTTTTAACAAAATATTATGTATTTTTCGATAGAAAAGTAGGTTTAAATCACTTGAATGATACTATTGAAGAAGGGTATTTTGGTAGAACAGTTGCTAAACAATTAATTATTACGAATTTAGCAGACTTAGCGGTGTTTATATTCTTCGTAGCTATGGTAGTACTAGTTTGTGTAGTATTTAAAACACAAATTCTATCATTAGTATTAGTAATGTTGTCACTTTTAGGAACTGGATTAATTCAAGCTTTAACAATATTTGCAGTTTCAAAATTCTCATGGGCAAAATATCACATGTTTGATGTACCGTTATTTAGGTTATATTATGCAAGTGAAGCAGGGCGTCAGACTGTAAAAGAATTCTTTAAGTTTGATAATGCAAATGCATTAATTATTATGTTAGTAGCATATAGTGTTGTATTCTTTACAATTTCATATATTGTAAATGCAAGACGCGATATTACAATAGATTAAAATTAAAAGTTGTTAGGAGGTAGATAAGATGAGAAGTTCATTAAAGAAAATTGAGCGAATTAAGGATATTTTAGATTTAAATGGAGATGTATTAACTTATAAATATACGGATGAAGAAATCCGACTTAATTTAGGGGAAGAACAATTAAGCAGCATTTTTAGTAGATTTATTAAGAGAAATCTACCAAAAGTAAAAGAAGGATTAAAAGCTGGTAAGTTAGTGAAATGTCAAAGTGGATTAGGAATTTCTTGTTTATTTATTCCGAGTGAAAATGAAGAAGAGTTCTACTTAATTACTCCATTTTTAGAGTACTTGATACCAACAAAATTATTCCAAGAATCTCTAACTAAATATGGAGCAAGTATTAATGAATTAATTTGTGATGTATATTTTTCATTACCAATTACACCACGCAAAAAGTTCAACTATTTAATCGAATTATTAGTTGAAGATGAAAATGTTGATTTCTTAGATGCGATAGTCTTAATAGAAGACTCTAGTGTCAAAAATGTAAGAAGAGCATCTTCAAGAAAGAATACATATTTAAACGGTATTTTAGAAAGTGAAGTTAAGTTTAAACGTGAAATATTAGAAGCTGTAGTAGACGGAAATATTTCTCGAGTAAATATGTTGTTTGATCTTCGTAATAGAAATCATGGAGTGGAAGAAAATCGTATAGAACAAGGTGTTAATGTTCGTCGTAGAAAATCATATAATATGAATGATTTACTACGTTATGCTTTGGAACAGCATAATGAAGATTACCTAGGAATTGAAGAATTATGGGTTAAAATTAAAAACAAACTTGATAACTACGATTTATCAGAAGACGTTATTAGAAGTTACTGTTTACTTGTAGATAGAAATAAATATAAAGATAAACAAGCTGTAGTTCGAAATTGTATCGCTTATATCAATGATCGAATTTCAGAAAAAATTAGTTTAGATAACGTAAGTGATTACTTAGGTGTTAATAAGAGTTATCTGTCTTCTATTTTCAATAAAGATATGGGAATTAGTATTGTAGATTATATCCACGACAAACGTATTTCTAACGCTTGTTACTTATTAGCGAATACTGATTTTTCAATTTCAGAAGTAGCTGATTATATTGGATACTTTGATACAAGTTACTTCATTAGAATATTTAAAACTCTAGTGAAAATGACACCTCTTAAATATAGAGAGTCATTATCAAGAAGATAATAATAAAAAGATTGTTGGCTAGTATATTAGTCAACAATTTTTTTAGTTTTGTCAGTAGTTTGATTTATTGACTATAATATATTTGTATTTTACTATTTGCATTAGAATAATTGTGGTATAATATAATCATTCTTAAAATAAGTTAATCATAGGAGATTGTAAATGATTTTTGCATTAGATGTTGGAAATACGAATATTGTACTTGGAGTATTTGGTAGTGATTATAAGATGATTCATTCTTGGCGTATCGCTACAGACAATACTAAAACTGAAGATGAACTTTATGTTATTATTCGAAATTTCTTCATTGATAAAGGGATAAAGTTTGAAGATTTTGATGGGGTAGTTATTTCAAGTGTTGTTCCAAAGATGATGTTTGCTCTAGAGCTACTGAGTAAAAAATATTTTGAAAAAGAGCCGGTTATAGTTTCAGCGGAAATTAATACAGGAATAAAGGTACCAGAACCATACAGTAGTAAACTTGGAGCGGATCGTGTTGTTGATATCGTTGGTGCGAAAGTTAGTTCTTATTTACCTGCTATTGTAGTAGACTTTGGAACGGCGACAACTTTTGATTGTGTAGATGAAGATATGAATTACCGTGGAGGGATTATTTGTCCAGGTATGAACATTAGTGCAGAAGCCCTGTATTCAAGAGCTGCTAAGTTACCGAGGGTAGAATTTGAAGCTGTAAGTACTTCATTAGGCTTAGATACAACTAGTCAGATGCAAGCGGGATTATTCTATGGTTTCTTAGGACAATTTGAAAATATTATTAAGCATCTGAAACAAGATTTAGATAAAGATTACAAAGTAGTATTAACGGGTGGTCTATCTAAATTTATAGCTAAATATAGTGATGTAGTAGATATAGTTGATGAAGAGTTAACATTGAAAGGTATTATTGAATTATATAAAATGAATAGAGAGAAATAATAATTATTAATACTTTCTATATACTAAGGATTTACCACTCTATTTTTGGAGGTAAATCCTTTATATCGACTGTGGGAAAAACTAAGATGTTATTATGGTTTGATAAAGGAGATTAGTTAATATGAAAATTACTGTTTTTTGTGGGGCTAATAATGGTAGAAATGAAGCATATAAAGAAAATGCTAAAGAACTTGGAAAGTGGATTGCTGCAAACAACCACACGCTAGTTTACGGTGGTGGTAAGGTAGGATTAATGGGTATTATAGCTGATACAGTCTTAGAAAATAATCGTGAAGTTATTGGTATAATGCCTCAATTTTTAGTAGATAGAGAAATTAGTCACACTGGTATTACTGAATTTCTTATTGTTGATGACATGTCTATAAGAAAGGAAAAGCTTGTTGATTTAGGCGATGTATTTGTAGCTTTGCCAGGTGGTCCTGGAACACTAGAAGAAATATCACAGGTGATTTCATGGGTTCGAGTAGGTAAAAAAGATGCACCATGTATATTAATGAATGTTGACGGATACTATGATTTTCTAGAACAGTATTTTGATAAGATGGTTGAAGAAGGATTTTTAACTAAAGAAGATAGACAAAGAACATTATTTACTGATAGTGTAGCTGAAATGCATGAGTTTATTAGAAATTATAATAATAAATAAGAGAAGATGTAGTTAAGTTAGCGTTAATTGTCATTGAAATAAATAGACAATAATAGAAATTAAATGTATAATAGAAAATCGTAAGAAATTTTTAGAAGTATAAGAATTTGAAAGGAATAAATTTTAATGAAAGATTATTTAATTAGAGGATTAGCCTTTAATGATGAAATTAGATTTTTTGTGACAAAAACTACAGATTTAGTAGAAGAAATTAGACAAAGACACGATGCGTATCCAACAGCGATTGCAGCGGTAGGACGTACTGCTACGGTTACTACTATGATGGGAGCTATGCTTAAGAGTGGAGATAGAATTGATGTAGCTGTGCGTGGAGATGGACCTGTAGGAACTATATACGCTTCATCGAATGAACTTGGAGAAACTACAGCATACGCGAAAAATATGCAAGTT
>CALIWM010000015.1:0-6546 GCA_938046645.1 uncultured Gemella sp.
AGGAAAAATTGAAGCTAACAAAGTATTAGGTAGATTAGCTAGTCGTAGTAAAGAAAATGCAGATATTGAAATGAAAGTTCCTAGCTTCTTAAGACAATTAAAAGCAATCAAACGTTGGAGTACTGAAGGATATGATGATTTAAAATTTATTAAACAACCAACTTTAATCGTTAATGGAGATAAAGACTTAATGGTTCCTACAGTTAACTCATATAACATGCATCAAAAAATAGAAAATAGCAAATTAATAATTTATCCAAACGCAGCACACGGATCATTATTCCAATATGCAGATGAATTTTCAAAAGAGTTAGTCGAGTTTTTAGGAGAATAAGATGACAAATTAATTTAAAGTAGTTTAGTATATAGAAATTATACTTAAGACGTAAGATTTATCAGCTTTAAAACCTAGAAGAACAAAGTAGCATTTTAAAGAGTAACTGATTCAAGAGTCGATTCTGTCGAAGTGCTCCTAACTAATAAAATAAATATATATTCAGCCTAGAGCGATTTGAAAAAATCAATTTTAAAAACTAATGAATTTTCACTCACTCTAACATTTTTTGTAAAATCCTTGACATTAATGGACGTTTAGTATAATATAGACTAAGTAAACCGTAATATAAAATATTAGTAAAGAGACTTTTATTTCATGTTTTTTTTAGAAGAGAGTTTAATCCATAGGCTGAAAGATTAAATAATAATGATTGAAATAAGCAACACTCTTTATAAAACCGAATATAAATTGAAAGGTATCAGAAAACTGATATGAATTCGGGTGGCACCACGAAACTAGTAATCGTCCCATATAGTTAAATAACTATGTGGGGCGTTTTTTTATTTCAAATTATAAGAGGTTTGCTAATATTAGAAGTTAAAATTGATAAAAATATGGAGGCACTTATGACAACAATTACGAAAGAACAGGTAGCTCACATCGCTCATCTTTCTAGATTAGAAATCCAAGAAAGTGAAGTAGATGGGTACATCGAAAAATTAGAAAAAGTTGTAGATTTATTCAATACAATCAACAGCGCACCAACAGAAAATGTAAAACCAACTTATCACGTTCTAGACTTAGTTAATGTATTTAGAGAAGACGTAGCTCATGACGGAATGGATAGAGAAGAAGTTCTTAAAAACTCTAAAGAAACTGAAGCAGGACAATTCAAAGTACCTACTATTATTGAATAAAATAAGGAGATAATTTAATGAGTTTATTACATGAATCAATTGAAAGTTTAGAACTTAAACTTAAAAATAAAGAAATTAAACCAAGTGATTTAGTAAAAGAATCACTAGATAGAATTAAAGCTACTGATGAAAAAGTAGGTTCATTCATTACAGTAACTGAAGAAGTAGCATTAAAACAAGCTGAAGCTTTAGACCGTGCTCAAGAAGAAGGACGCGTTGAAGGTAAATTATTCGGTATCCCAATGGGAATCAAAGATAATATTGTTACAAAAGATATCCAAACAACTTGTGCATCAAAAATCTTAGAAGGATTCAATCCAATTTACGATGCAACAGTAATGAACAAACTTAACAAAGAAAACCCAATTCTATTAGGGAAATTAAACATGGATGAGTTCGCAATGGGTGGTTCTACAGAAACATCTTACTACAAACTAACTCGTAACCCACACGACTTAGATGCAGTACCAGGAGGATCAAGTGGTGGTTCAGCTACAGCGGTAGCAGCAGGACAAGTTAGCTTTACACTAGGAAGTGATACTGGTGGTTCTGTACGTCAACCAGCTTCATACTGTGGTGTAGTTGGATTAAAACCAACTTATGGACGTGTATCTCGTTTTGGATTAGTAGCATTCGCTTCATCGTTAGACCAAATCGGACCAATGACTCGTACAGTAAAAGATAACGCTCGTGTATTAGAAATCATCTCAGGATTAGACGCTAATGATATGACTAGTGCACCTGTAGAAGTACCAGAATTCAGCAAAATCATCACTGGAGATATCAAAGGTAAGAAAATCGCTCTTCCTAAAGAATACTTCGGTGCTGGAATTGACGAAGAAGTTAAACAAGCAGTACTTGAAGGTGTTAAATACTTAGAAAGCCAAGGAGCTATTGTAGAAGAAGTAAGTCTTCCAAACACAGACTACGCTATCTCAACTTACTACATCATCGCTTCCGCTGAAGCAAGTTCAAACCTTTCTCGTTTCGATGGTATTCGTTATGGATACAGAAGTCCAAACGCAACAAACCTTGAAGAAATCTACAAAAAAACACGTGGAGAAGGATTTGGAGCTGAGGTTAAACGTCGTATCATGTTAGGAACATACGTACTATCTTCAGGATACTACGATGCATACTACAAAAAAGCACAACAAGTTCGTACATTAATTAAACAAGACTTTGATAGAGTATTCGAAGAATACGATGTAATCATTGGACCAACTGCTCCAACAGTAGCATTTAACATTGGAGAAGAAGTTGGTGATCCAATTAAAATCTACGCTAACGATATCTTAACAATCCCAGTAAACATGGCTGGATTACCAGGTATCAGTATTCCATGTGGATTCAAAGGTAACCGTCCGATCGGTATGCAAATTATTGCTAAACCATTCGCAGAATCTACATTATACGATGTAGCGTACAACTTCGAACAA
This sequence comes from uncultured Gemella sp., assembly GCA_938046645.1. Classification (GTDB taxonomy): domain Bacteria; phylum Bacillota; class Bacilli; order Staphylococcales; family Gemellaceae; genus Gemella. The sequence goes on from CALIWM010000015.1 coordinate 2,634, forward strand.
CACTACAACTTACACGATAAAAAAATAGAATTATAATAGGAGAAACAAGATGCATTTTGAAACAGTAATTGGACTAGAAGTCCATGTAGAATTAAAAACAGATTCAAAAATATTCTCACCATCTCCAGCTCACTTTGGTGCAGAACCAAACACTAACACAAACGTTATCGACTTAGGATACCCAGGGGTACTTCCAGTAGTAAACAAAAGAGCGGTAGAATGGGGAATGAAAGCAGCAATGGCGCTTAACATGACAGTAGCTCGCGAGTCAAAATTCGATAGAAAAAACTACTTCTATCCAGATAACCCGAAAGCATACCAAATCTCACAATTTGACCAACCAATCGGAGAAAACGGATGGATTGATATCGAAGTAAACGGAGAAACTAAACGTATCGGTATTACACGTGCTCACCTTGAAGAAGATGCTGGTAAATTAACTCACAAAAATGGTTACTCACTAGTTGACCTTAACCGTCAAGGGACACCACTTATCGAGATCGTATCTGAGCCAGATATCAGAACTCCAGAAGAAGCATATGCTTACTTAGAAAAGTTACGTTCAATCATTCAATACATCGAAGTATCTGACGTTAAGATGGAAGAAGGATCAATGCGTTGTGACGCGAACATTTCTATTCGTCCTTACGGTCAAGATGAATTCGGTACAAAAACTGAGCTTAAAAACTTAAACTCATTCACTTTCGTTAAAAAAGGTTTAGAGTACGAAGAAAAACGTCAAGAACAAGTTATCCTTTCAGGTGGAGTAATCAACCAAGAAACACGTCGTTTTGATGAAACAACAGGAACAACAAAACTTATGCGTGTTAAAGAAGGTTCAGACGATTACCGTTACTTCCCAGAGCCAGATATCGTACCTATGATCATCTCTGATGAATGGATGGAAGAAGTAAGAAAAACTATTCCAGAACTTCCAGATGCTCGTCAAAGAAGATACCAAGAAGAACTTGGATTACCAGCTTACGATGCTCACGTTCTTACACTAACTAAAGAAATGTCAGACATGTTCGAACAAACTGTAGCTTTAGGAGCAGATCCAAAACTAACTTCTAACTATTTAATGGTAGATGTGAATGCATACTTAAACAAAGTTCAACAAGAACTTAAAGACACGGCATTAACTGCAGAAGGTTTAGCAGGAATGATTAAATTAATCACTGACGGAACAATCTCTAGTAAAATCGCTAAAAAAGTATTCGCAGAACTTATTGAACACGGTGGAGATGCTGCGCAAATCGTTAAAGAAAAAGGTCTTGTACAAGTATCTGATAGCGGACAATTATTAGCTTGGGTAAACGAAGCATTAGATAACAATCCAAAATCTATCGAAGACTATAAAAACGGACGTGACCGTGCGATTGGTTTCTTAGTAGGTCAAATCATGAAAGCCTCAAAAGGACAAGCCAACCCACAAATGATCAACAAAATGTTATTAGAAGAAATCGCAAAACGATAATAACGAAAATAAAAAACGAACTCGAAGCAAGGAAAAAACTTGTTTCGAGTTCTTGTTGTATTTGGTAATTAAATTAAATTCAAATAGAGTGGAATTAGTAGGAAAAATTAGATTTTAATAGATAAAAGAGCGGACATAGGAAATGAAACTGGACATTCGAAGAAAATAGTGTGTATATATGAAAAATATCAAATCTTCCTATTGCTTTATTATATAATTTTACTTTTATGCTACTTTAGTGTAAAATAGGGAGTGTAAAAGTAAAATAGAAATGAGGTGAATAGATTTGAAATTTAAAGAAATTGAAAGCTTACTTAATAAGAATAATGGGATATTGACAATAAAGGAAGCAGAGGAGAATGGGATATATAGAGGATCAATTAAATACTTTACTGAAAAAGGGAAATTGGAAAAAGTGAGCCGAGGTGTTTATGTGTCACCAGGAATTTTTGAAGATGAATTTTTTGTAGTTCAGAATAGATTCAAGAAGGGGATATATTCACTAGAAACTGCACTGTACTTGCATGATTTAACTGATAGAACTCCTAGTGTTTTTAACATGACATTTCCCAAAGGTTATAATTTAACTAATCCCAAAAAGAATGGAATTAAGTGTAAATCTATAAAAGAAAATCTTTATGAGTTAGGGAAAGAAGAAATAAAAACTCCGAATGGATATAATGTTTATGCTTATAATATTGAAAGAACATTAATAGATATAATTCGCCCAATTAACAGAATAGATATTCAAGTAATAGCACATGCATATAAAACATATATAAAAAGAAAGGATAAAAATATCCCGTTATTATCAATGTATGCTGAGAAATTAGGAGTAGAAGATAAATTAAAAAGTTATTTAGAGGTATTATTATGATAAATATTATGCAACTAAAAGCAAAGATAAAAAATATATCAAAAGAAAAAAATATTTCTGCACAATTAGTTTTACAAAATTATATGATGGAGAGATTTATTGAGAGAATAGCTCTTTCTGATTTTCAAGATCAAATGATAATAAAAGGCGGCTTATTGATATCTTCAATAGTAGGATTAGATAGTCGAGCTACTATGGATATCGATATGACATTAAAGGGAAAGCCTGTAAATGAATCATTTGTATTAGACTATATAAATGAAATTTCTAGAATTAATATTAATGATGAAGTGAAATTTGATGTGGTTAGTATTACAGAAATCCGTGAAATGGATGATTATTTTGGTTTTAGAGTATCATTAATAGCGGGCATAGGAACTATGAAAATTCCTTTGAAAATTGATATTACAACTGGGGATAAAATTATCCCTTCAGAAATTTCATATGAATATCCTCTTATGTTTGAAAATAGAAGTATCAAAATTAAAGCTTATAATTTAGAAACAATTTTAAGTGAAAAAATAGAAACAATAATTTCAAGAGGAAATCAAAATACTAGAATGAGAGATTTTTATGATATATATATACTACTAAAATTGAAAAGTAAAAATATTGATTATAACATATTAAGATTAGCTATAGAAGAAACTTCTAAAAAAAGAGATAGTTTAAATTTACTTTTGAAGTATAAAGAAATTATTTCAAATATAGAAAATAATAATGAAATGCTAGTCCGTTGGAAAAATTATCAAAATAGCTTTAATTATGCTAGAACAATAGATTTTACTGAAATATGTAAATTTTTGACGGAAATACTGGTGAAAATAGATATAAAATAATTTTTTTAAATGCAAATAACTAACTTTATGTAATTATTAAATAAAGATGTACCCAAAAATGGATTATTTAATCAAAATTTTGAGTACATCTTTTTTTATAATCAATATTAATTATTTACTCTTCACAAACTCAACAATTTTAGAAATAGCCTTAGTTGCTTCTGGTATTGGGAAGGCAGGGTATACGTGGTTTAAGTTTTTACCGATTTCGAATTCAGTATTAACATTTGCTTCACGAAGTTTTTCGGCTAATAAAGCTATGTCAGGATACAATAATTCACGAGTTCCTGAGAATAATAATACTTCTGGTAAATTTTTCATCTCACCATATAATGGAGAAACCTTCCAATCAGATAAATCTGCATCACCTGCCCAAGCCTTAGCATCAGCTAGTAAAGTATCTACATGTAGTAGAGGATCTTTTTTGATATATTTTTTAATATCAGGATTTGACATAGTTAAATCAACCCATGGACTTAGTAAAATAAGACCTTTAGGTAGTTTAATATTATTTTGAACAAAATCTTGAACTAATCCTAGAGCTAAGCCACCACCAGCGCTATCTCCCATAATATAAACATCTTTATCTGGATTCTCAGCTATATAGTCTGTATATAATTTTGTTAGTAGTTCATAGCTATCTTTATAAGTATATAATGGAGCTAGACCGTAATCAGGAATAATAACCTCAGCATCAGTTTCTTGAGCTATCTTATCGGA
>CALIWM010000016.1:0-2909 GCA_938046645.1 uncultured Gemella sp.
TGTTTTCTTTAAAAATTCATTAATTTTTTTAGATTCATACAATTCTATTAATTCATTTAAAACATCTAATTTTTTTAAAATTTTATCTCTATGTGAATTAGTCTCGTATCTTCCATTTATTCCATTAAATTTATAAGACATCAATGATTCCTTACTAATTTTACATTTTTCTAATACATCTTTCCATAATAAATTTTTTATATCTTGGTAAATTAAGTTATATATTTCATTACCAGTAATTTCTTCAAATAAATCTTTTTTATTATAAATTGGTCTTAATTCTAGTACTAATTCATCTAATACACTTTCTTTATTTTCATTATTATCAATATTTTTTTGAATATTATCAATTAATTTAATTATTAAATCATCATTGTATAAATCATATAATTTTTTAAATCCAGCCATTTCAGCATTATATTTATGTGTTAGCCTTAATTCCCTAGTCTGTTTACCATTTAAAAAATTCCATGACTTAAAAAGAGCTTTATTTTTAAGAAAATTTATATCCTCTTGCTCTTTTCCATATATAAATTTAATATTACCCTCAATAATAACTCCATTTTCGTCCATATTAGGAGCATTCTTATCCTTAGAAGGAATTTGTGTTATTTTATCATCTCTAAATTTATTAGCAATCTCTATAACTATCCTTGGATTTCTCCGATTTTGTTTCTTTATTATTTTTTTTATTGGCTTTCGCTTTATCAATAATAAGTGACACTATTAGGAAAATTATAGGAATCGCTAAACTACTCATCTTCCCCTCCTAGAGTTTCTGTTAAGATACTCATTTGCAATCAATCCACGAACAAGATTTTCATGAGAAAATTCTAATTTTTTTGTATTATTTTCAGTATTACTAGGTTGATCAAAATTTCTTTGCATCAAAAACTTATTACGACCTTTATTGTAATTTTGATTATAATACTGTTGATATTTGTTCATAGTAGAGCTATCAACTTGTTGTTCATATATATCTTCTTTATAAACTTGTTGATCAGATAAAGAACTTTGTCTATTTCTAGATTCATTATAATTTTTATTTGCAGCTTCTTTGATTCTTTTCATCTCTTCAACTGCCTTCAGTGCTTGAGCTCTAGCGTTGTCTAGCTCCATTTGTTTTGAATTATCTAAATTTTTTCTGTATCTTTTACTGTCAGAAGCAAAAACAATTACGAAAATAGCAAAAATTATGATAAATATTATTGGTGCTGCGAAAATTAAAAATGACATTTCACATCCTCCTTTTTATCTAATTATTTACCTGCTCCTGTTTCAGGTTGTGACATGCGTTTAATTGAATCTCTCATACCTGTATCAGCTTCTAAATTCTTATAATTCATATAATCCATAATACCTAGATTACCTTGTTGGAAGGCTTTCGCCATAGCTAATGGTAATTCTGCTTCAGCTTCTACAACTTTCGCGCGCATTTCTTGAATTCTAGCTTTCATCTCTTGTTCAGCCGCAACCGCCATAGCACGACGTTGTTCAGCTTTTGCTTGAGCGATATTTTTATCTGCGATAGCTTGTTCTGTTTGTAAGTTCGCACCAATGTTTTGACCGATGTCGACATCTAGAATATCAATCGATAAGATTTCAAACGCAGTACCTGCATCTAATCCCTTATCTAAAATTGTTTTAGAAATTCTATCTGGATTTTCTAGAACTACTGTGTGTGATTCAGAAGAACCGATTGTAGAAACAATACCTTCACCTACACGAGCAATAACAGTTTCTTCTCCAGCTCCCCCTACAAGTCGTTCAATGTTTGCACGAACTGTAATTCTTGCTTTCGCTTTTACTTCAATACCGTTAATTGCAACCCCTGCAATATACGGTGTTTCAATAACTTTAGGGTTAACGCTCATTTGAACTGCTTGAAGTACATCACGTCCCGCTAGGTCAATAGCAGCACATCGTTCAAATGTTAAACTTACTATGTTAGCTCTGTGAGCTGCGATAAGAGCATTAATTACTCTATCAACATTCCCCCCTGCTAAATAGTGACTTTCCAATTGATTAATAGTAACAGCTAAACCAGCTTTATGTGCTTTAATCATCGGATTAATTACTCTACTCGGAATAACACGTCTTAGTCGCATACCAACAAGTGTAAAGATACTTACCTTAACTCCAGCGGCAATGGCGCTAATCCAAAGACCAAGAGGAAAGAAAGTAAAGAATATCGATAGCACAATCAATACAACTACCACGATAATACCTGAGAATATTAATTCTGGCATAATACTACCTCCTTAAAATTTTTATATTTTTTTAACCACTATACGCATTCCTTCTACACGTATAATCTCTATTTCATTACCCTTTTCTATAAAATCTCCATCAGTTACTACATCCAACTTTTCATTTCCTAAAACAGCTACTCCTGCTGGACGTAAATCTGTATATGCTTGAAGTTTTTTTCCTATTAATTCTAATCTACTTTCACTCGCGACATATCCGTCCTCTGTTGAAATAGAATCGTTAAGAACAAGTCTATTTAATAACATTAACCTTTTATGGAAAACATTTCTATTAACATAGAATTGAATCGTTGCAAGTATTAAAGAAATAACTAAAATAAATGCAATGTGATATGTTGACTTATTAATATAGATTATTGCATAAATAACGGTAATGATCCCTACTGTTCCAACTATTCCACCAGGAATAAACATCTCTAGTCCTATTAGAGATATTCCTCCAATAAATAACAATAGGACAAAAATACTTATACCTGTAGAATAAGAATGTAGAGCTATATATGTCGCTAAACTAAGTACGGACAAAATTCCCAAAAAATTAAGTTTTTTTGAAAACAATTGTTGACAAAAAGTTAAGGACATCGCAATTAAAAGAATCCAATCGAGAGACATCATTAAATTCATATGTAATCACCTCAT
>CALIWM010000017.1:0-6159 GCA_938046645.1 uncultured Gemella sp.
TAATTTAACCATGAAAAATCCTCCATTACATCACCTTACTGTAATGGAGGATTCCTTTTTTTATAAATTTCCCAGGAAATATTTGGCATACTTATCCTAATAAATCCAAGTTAAAAGGGCAGAAAATTAAAAAAATCATTTTCTCCCCCTCTTAAGTGTTACTTATTCAACAATTCATCCAATTTTTCTGAATGCGATACTTCTTCTACATTTGTATCTTTTTCATTAAGAACAGTATCGATATTTAGCTTCTCATCATTATTCACTATTAGACGTGCGTAAATTTTCTCTCCGACATTTCTAATACTCTCATAATCAATCTTGTAATCTCTAATTTTTGCTTTTGCTGTGAATGCAAGTTTATCTTTTTCTAAAATTATTTTTTCGTAAAAACCACGCGCATCAGCAGTTTTCACGACTCTAACAATCTCCTTATATTTAGGATTATTTTTCATATAAATAACGCCACCAATCGCCGCAATAAAAGTTATCGCTCCGAATATTTTCTTTCTCATTTAATTCTTCCTCCTTTTTTTCAACCAATTGGAGATTCTTAAACTCCCTTATTAGTAAACTTTTTAGTTAACTTTTATATTATAACTTTTTAGCTATTTTTTCAATAGTTTTTTTCAATTCTATTTTAATATTATAGTAATATCATATTTTTGACACAGTTATAATAAAATAAAATATCGATTTAAACCTTAATTTATAAGGAATGTATTCGTAATCTACAATATTTTTCTGTAATAGAATAATTACTAGTGTGTTTTAGTACAAAAAGTGTTATAATATATTTGACTACACTATTTTGAGAGGTTATAAAATGAGTAAAGCTATTTTAGTAATGACATATGGAACACCTGAAGAATATACATTCGAAGGTATAGCAAAATTTTTCACAAATATTAGAAGAGGAGTGCGTCCTAACGACGAAGAAATCAATCTACTTTTAAAAAATTATCTTCGCATTGATGGTTCTCCCCTTCAAGAGATAACACTTAAAGAAGTTGAACTTTTAAGGGAATCTGTAAAAGATGAATACAAAGTATACTTTGCCAATAAATTTTCTTCACCTTATATCCCTGATATAATTTCAAAAATGGAAGATGAGGGTATAGAAGAATGTATTTGTTTAATTCTTGAACCACATTATTCATTCTACTCTATTATGGGTTACGAGAGATTTATTAAGAGTGAAAAAATAAAATTCAATATAATAAAATCTTGGTACAAAGAAGAGAAGTTAATTGAATTCTGGGCAGATGAAATTAAAAAAATTATTACTGAAGAAATAAAAGAAGATAGCTACAAAGTAGTTTTCTCTGCACACAGCGTACCTGAAATAGCATTAAAATATAATGATCCATACGTAGATCAAATCTTTGATATGACAAGACTTATAGCGGAAAAAATAGGTCTTAAAAAAGAAAACTATACAAATACTTGGCAAAGTGAAAGTGATATCGGGATGCCATGGATTAAGCCTGATGTTCTTGAGTATTTAAGAGCACAAAAAGAGCATCCTAAGCATTATATATTTGTTCCACTTAGCTTTATAAGCGAGCATATCGAAGTTCTTTTTGATAACGATGTTGAATGTCGAGAACTTTGTGAGGAGTTTGGAGTAACTTATCATAGGCCACCTATGCCAAACTACGATTCTCGTTTAATCGATGCTCTTGTGTCAACGATTGAAGCTAACAAAAACAATCCTTTTATTTCACACAATCCAGAGAAAACAACATTTAATGAAATGGATAAACCAAAAGGCGAAATGCCAGACTTCGTTAAAGCTATGCTGGCTAATAAAAAAGATGGTGAAAAACCTGAAATGCCGGACTTCGTTAAAAAGATGTTGGCTAATAAAAAAGATGGCGAAAAGCCTGAAATGCCAGATTTTGTTAAAAAGATGCTGGCTAACAAAGAAAATGAAGAAGACACTAAAATATCTAATTCAATTAGAAAATCATTAGCTAAGAAAAAAGATAAAGTTGTATTAAAAATACTTAAATCAATCTCAACTATCCTTAATAAAAATCAATAAGTAATAGACTCTAATGTATTATTCATTAGAGTCTTAATTTTTACATAAAAAATATAAAAAATTACTTTGATATTTAACCGGGATTTTAATTAATAAACTTATTAATTTTTTATCATAAATTATATAATACATCATATAATTTTTAGTTTACATATTAAATGCAAGGTTAATCTACATTGTTGAAATTTTTAAAATTAATAAATTTTATTGTATATTTTGTTTATATATGTAATTTTTTATGTTATAATAAAAGTGAAAGTTAAAGGAGGGCTGACTTTATGAAAAAAATAAAATTACACTAGCTTTATCTAGCATATTACTTTCAGTTTCCTTAGTAGGTTGTAGTAGCGGAGACGGACTTAATCGTTCTGCAAAAGACGGAAAAGAAAACGAAGTAGAAAAGGCAGCTATAAAACTAGTTAAAGCAACAAAAACAGGGGATTACAATCTGATCAGCGCAGATGAATTGAAAAAGTCTATAGATAATAAAGAGGATATGGTTCTAGTTGATACAATTCCAGCGGATCGATTTGAAAAAACAAAAATTAAAGGTGCTGTTAACGCTGGTCTTCCAAAAGAAATGAAGGATTTAAAACCAGAAGAAAAAGAAGCATTTTTAAAAACTCTAGGAGACAATAAAGACAAAAAAATAGTTATATACTGTGGTTTTGTAGCTTGTGAAAGAAGCCATGTTGGAGCAGTCTTAGCAAAAGAAGCCGGATATAAAAATGTCTATAGATTCCCGGGCGGAATTGCCGCATGGTTAGATGCAGGAAATAGCATCGATAAATAACATTAAAAACTTTGCACTTGTGGATAATTGTGAGGATTTACCGCGCACTTGCAATATAATTTAATATTTGTAGGTGATTATGAGGATTTACCGTACAAATACCTTAATTAGATAAATTTTTAGAAAAGTTATTTTGTAAGAGAACTTCTTCTAGTTCTGCAAACATGATCAAACATTCCTGATTTTTATCCAAATAACAATTTCGCCCAAAATAAAGAGGCAGCTGAACTTAGCGGCCTCTTTATTTTTTTCTTCCAAATTTGAATATATCCTTCTTAAATAAAGGTACATTATCAAAATACTCACCTTTATATAGCGGATGACACTTTAATAACCTCTTAACAGTTAAATATGTACCTAAGAAAAAACCAAATCTCTTATAACTTTCCAAAGCATAACTTGAACATGTAGGAGAAAATCTACACGTCGGTCTTGTATAACGTGATATATATCGTCTATACAAATTTATTAAAAATATGCATAATCTTGCCATAGATTCTACCCCTTTCGCTCTTTATTTTATCAACTAATAAAGTTTATTTCAAATTTTTAAATCAAAATAATACATCCATCCTATGTGATATCGATTATCATTTATATTTCTTCTCCTCAGGAAACATTGCTAAATCAGCATTCTTTTTAGAGAATAATTCTCAATAACTTTTATAAGCTTATTAACTTTACATAAGAAATTCATGGTGCTATAATTTAAGCATAAATTCAAAAATAAAGGAGAGATATTATTATGACACGTACAACAGAATTAAACAAACTTGTTGCTAACTTAACAGTATTATACACAAAATTACACAGCTTCCACTGGTATGTAAAAGGACGTAGCTTCTACACACTACACGAAGTATTTGAAAACTACTACAACTACACAACTGAATCTTTAGATGAGGTTGCTGAAAGATTATTAGCAATTGGAGGCCGCCCAGTTTCTACACTTAAAGGTGCTTTAGAAATCGCAACTATCAAAGAAGCAACAGAACAAGAAACGACTTCTGAAATGGTTGCAGCTGTATTCCACGACTTCGAATTATTAATCAATGATTTAACTCACCTTATGGGTGTAGCTGAAGATGAAGGAGATCAAGGTACTTCTGACTTAGCATTAGGATTAAAAACTCAATTAGAAAAAAATGTTTGGATGCTAAAAGCTTACTTAGCTGATTAATACACAAAAAACTATTCGTTGCACTTATCACAACGAATAGTTTTTTCTTTATTTTTAAATACCTATCTATGAGTTATGTCCTTTTCTGTTCAGTACATTTAGGTTTATTGCATCTACATAGTAGTTGCTAACTTGCCCATCTTTATCGCTTATTTCTACATTCCAAGTCGGTATCAATACTTGATTTTCCGTTTGTGAAATATAAGTATAATACCCTAAAGTAGTACGAACACGACAGTTTTTAGGAATTAAGTCTTCGTGATACAGTCTATTTATCGCTTGACTAGATGGTACTAGCGTTTCATTCTTATCTTTTCTTATATTTGAAACACTCGTCAAAGTAAAGTTCTTAATATCTCCATTACTCTCGACACTAAAGACTATTCTCGCATTTTTATTAGAAAACACCCTAAAACTATCTATTTGTTGTTCAAAAATAACTTCATTTTTTGACGCATTATAACTAGAAAAAATATAATTTGCACTAAGCTTCATCTTTTCTAGCAAGAATGATTCTAATTCTGCTCTATAGTTGCCCTTATTTACATTTGTAATAGCATTTTCAGAACTGACTTTTAACATAGATGTTTTATCTACATTTTCAACTTCCATCTTCAATCCATTTTCTTCTTTTTTATAATCTTTCAAATCTGAAATAGTTACATTAACATAACCTAGATTATCACGTTTTGTGGTGTTTTCTTCGACAGTTATATTATCATTTTTCATAGATCGTTCTATTATTTCTTTTTCTTGAACTATTTCTGTTTTGTTTTTCTGAACAGTGTATACATAAAATGTTAACAAGACAGCATTAAGTGCAACGAATAGGTAAATAAACAATGTCTTCATCTTACCCCAGTTCATAGTCTCTCTCCCTTGTCTATCATTTCTTTTAATTTTTTAAAACTCATATATCTATCATTATATTTTACATACCACGCTGGCACATAACTAAAGCTGTTTCTATCTTTATTATAAACTTTATCATATCCTAAAACTATATCACTTACCTCTTTAAGGTTGACTCTTTCATAAAGATAATTAATCACATATTCAGTCTTTTCAACAGAATATAGTTCCGCTTCTTTCGATGAAAGATAAGTTTTCGTAAGTTTTTTCGGTGATGCCAGCTTATATATTCCACTACTATTATCCTCAGAAATAATATCAGCAAAACCATCTTTACTAAAGGCTATAGACTCCTTATGAGCTTCTTGGAAAATAGTAATCCCCTCTAAAGCAGTAGTAAGCTGATAATTCGTATCCCCTACATAACCTAACTCTAAAAAGCTCATAGTATTGTTTATAGCTACGGTAGCTCCAACTTCTTTTCCACCTTCATTGGATGGATTTGTATATAATAATCTATTATTTATAGATCTTAAAATTCCATAACCATCGGTCACTTCATCTTCATTACTTATTCTAAGATTATCTTTTTTCTCAAAAATATCCTTAGCCAATTTATTTAAGTTTACATCTTCAGCACTATATTCATCTATAACATTGTCTTCATCAGATTCTTTTAAATAGATAAACCTATTATTCAAACTATACTTAGCATAGGTCTGTTTCTTCTCATTAAACATAGTGTTTACTTTACCATAGATTTCTTCTTTTAAAGTAATTTGTAGGTAGTTTTTATCATCTTTTTTATACAGATAAATCATATTTGGTCTATCTTTTAGTAAGACTATCGTATCAAATTCTAAACTTATATTAGAATTTTCTTCAGAGAAGAACAACGGTTTTACTAAAGCAGAATCCAGGGTCACTTGATAGTTTATCAGTATTTTTTCAACATTATTCGATGTAATATCCTCAATATTTCTATTCCTAACTCTAGATTCTGTACTCTCACTATCTGAGATTACCGATAGCAAATCTTTCAAAACTTTTTTGTCTTTAATAGCATCGACACTAGCTACCTTCGTTATAGAATTCTGAACTATAGCTTCCTCTCTTGATCCTTCATAGTTTTTTACAACACTGTCCGGAATCAAGAAATTCAAAAGACTATTTTTATTTGACTCTACTGATTTTTGAGTAGTTCTCTTAGTGAAAATCTCATAATCTGGTTGATAAGTAATAATAAGATAAGATAGAGTTAAACTCATTAGAACAAGTATTCCTAAT
>CALIWM010000018.1:0-1246 GCA_938046645.1 uncultured Gemella sp.
CCAAATGTATCATAAAGTTTGAAGGCATCTTTCCCAGAAATAACTTTAGTAGTATCTTTTACTTCCTTAGCTATATTATTTAAGATTGTTTCACCTTCGTGAAGTGTTTCATGGAATCTATCTTCTTCTTTAAGAATTACATCTTTAACAAAGTTTGCACTTTCTTTAACGTTAGGATAGTAGTCTTCCATAATTTCAGCAACTACATCAGTTAGTTTATACATGAATGGTTTGTTTAAACCTAACACTTTTGCAAATCTTACAGCACGACGTAATAATCTTCTTAAGATATATCCACGTCCTTCATTTGATGGTAAAGCTCCATCAGCTATAGCAAATGCTACTGTTCTAATGTGGTCAGCGATAACTTTGAAAGCTACATCTTGTTCCGCATTGACACCGTATTTAGCACCTGAAAGTTTCTCAATTTCTCTAATAATTGGGATAAATAAGTCTGTATCAAAGTTAGTTGGAACATCTTGTAATACAGAAACAATTCTTTCTAATCCCATTCCTGTATCTATGTTTTTCGCAGGAAGTTCTGTATATGTACCATCAGCATTGTGGTTATATTGACTGAATACTACGTTCCACACTTCAAGATATCTATCGTTCTCTCCACCTGGATACATTTCTTCTTTTGGTGACCATGTATCAGCATCTTCTCCACGGTCATAGAAGATCTCTGTGTTTGGTCCTGATGGTCCTTCACCGATATCCCAGAAGTTTCCTTCAATACGGATAATTCTATCTTCTGGAAGACCAATTACATTATGCCAAAGTTCATAAGCTTCTGTATCCTCTGGGTGAATAGTTACTGATAATTTTTCTTTTTCTAATCCTAACCATTTTTCAGAAGTTAAGAATTCCCATGCCCAAGGTACTGCTTCATTTTTGAAGTAGTCACCAATTGAGAAGTTACCTAACATCTCGAAGAATGTATGGTGACGCGCAGTTTTTCCGACATTTTCGAATTGATTTTTGTGAGTTAGTAATTCTTGGATTTTCTGGTATTTCTCGACCATCAAAATATTTTTTCAGAGTAGCTACTCCTGAGTTAATCCAAAGTAAAGTTGGATCATCTACTGGTACTAAAGAAGCACTTGGTTCAATTTTGTGTCCTTTTTCTACGAAGAAATCTAAGTACATTCTTCTAATTTGTGTTGATGTTAGTTGTTTCATTAAATTTTTCTCCTTTCAAGCTAACAAATAAATAAAAAAGTCCCTTGTGTAAAATTAATTACAC
>CALIWM010000019.1:0-2446 GCA_938046645.1 uncultured Gemella sp.
ATACTTATTCCCCAATAAGAAGCCATATCTTTGTATGTCTTGAACTTATTTCCTAAATGGTCTTGAATTTCAACTTTTGTTAGATAAGTTAAAGATTTTTCTAAAGACCACCCTCTACGCAATCTGTCTCGAACAGTAGCTTGCTTTAATTCATAATGCTGACACATTTCTGAAAAAGAGTCAAAAACATTTCCTAAATGGTCTTGAATAATCTTTTCATCAAGAATTTCTGATAACGGCTTGTCATTTTCAAGATACCACCTCACTTTATTCGAGGAAACTCCGAGGACTTCAGCCAATTCTTTCTGTGATTTATAATGTTTTCCTTCATAAACAATCCCTTTATGTTTTTTAAATGGTGTTGTTAAAGCTTTCTCCAAGCTCCAACCTTTCTGCAATCTTACAACAAAAGAATTAGATGGTATTCCCCAAAATTCACACATAGCTTTTCGAGTAGGAAAAATATTTTCCAAATGGTCTTTGCACTCAATATTTTTCCCTTCTGATTTATATCCATTCTTATAATACTCCAGCACTCTCTCCACAAATTTTTTATCGGATTCAAAATTTCGCGGTTGTAAAGTCCCTTTTCTTAAATAATATTCGCATAAAGTCGTTGGGAAAGTAGAACTCCTACCTTTTTTATAAAGGTCTATTATAGTTCCAGTATCATCTAAATAGACACATTTGGAAATCTCATACCATCTAGGAAGACAAAACTCCTCTGAAAAATCCTTTAAACTTCTAATTTCTATCCCATCTTCTTTCAATTTTTCTTTGAAAAATAATATTACATTTTTATCTTTTGCACTCTTTTTCTTGTACAAAAAGCGGTTTTTCTTTTTATCAAACCTGCAAAAAGGAATAGAGGACAGACATGAAAAATCCGTGTACAATACTTTATCTCGTCTAAAATAAATGCTCATTTCCTATCCTTCAAAACTGGTACATCAAACCCATTCTCCAAAGCAAAAGCATAAGACCAAGTATATTTTCCAGCACTTATAATCCCTGCTTCATTCTCAATGTCTACAAGAATTCTATAACCATCCATATCATGTTTTTGCAATGCTAACTCAATCAACTTATCATAGATAGAATCATAATCTTTGATAACTTCTGATAACTCAACACTTGTGTCAAAGACAGCATCTGAATTCCATCTATCCCAGATAGTTCTTTCGTAATGTTCATCTTTCCCTCTATCATCCTTACCTTCTAATCTCCAGTCACGTTTTTGCGACAATTCTCCGTGTAAAGAAATATTATCCGCATGGTCAAGGATAATGGCTGTCTTACCTTCTCTATAGCGAAGAGCACGGAAGGCTTGTTGCATAAACATAGCAAGACTCTCTGTTGGTCTAGTTAAAATGACACAATCCGCATCGGACATGTCAAACCCCTCTGAAATTAAGTCAACATTGCAAAGAATTTTAATATTTCCTGAGCGAAAATCGTTGATAATTCTAGCTCGTTCTGCTTTAGGTGATTTCCCAGAAATATGAACTGCATTAATTCCTTGTTCTTGAAATTCCTTAGCGAATCTCTTCGACATAGCAATGCTGGGCGCAAATAGAATTGTCTGTTTATCTTCTCCATGGGTTTTCCAAGTTTTTACTACATCCGCATAAATCGTCTTCTCATAGGCATTAGACTTCTTCAATACTTGAAAAAATTCTTCTGCATTCAGTTTCAGATATTTAGGATTCACTGACCTTTGAATCGCCTCGGATACACTCGGTGCAAAATACCGATAATCTGACAAAATATGAGATTCAATCAATTCTTGCACTTGTTTGCCAACAATAATATTGTCGTAAGTGTTATCCAATCCTTTCCCATCCAAACGATGAGGAGTAGCAGAAAATCCAATCCGTTTAGCATTGGGATACTTATTAAACAAAGATTGATACGTCTCAGCTTCTGAATGGTGAGCTTCGTCAATCAAGAGAAAATCAGGCTCTCTATTTTCGTGTTTGTAATCAGTGAGAACCCCACGAACAACATTGTCACTGCCGTTATATTCCAGAAGACTATCTAGCTGTTCTCGAATCTCTAGTGTTGGTGCATAGAGATTGACCTCGTATCCTTGGTCTGTTAATAATTTTTCCAGATATACCATCATGTAACTTTTACCACTCCCTGATGGACTGACTACTAAATTGTGTTTATCTAAATTATTGATGACTTGTTCCACTAATAAAGCTTGGTCTACTCTTAACTTAATCTTCATATTTACCCTCTTATTTCATTAGAAACATTTATTTATAAAATAATTTTATTATATAATCACTGATTTGTCAAGATAAAATTAGCAAAACAAAAAACACACACCTAATCAGGGATGCGTGTCTTTCTATCATATCATTTTGTGAAAGGGGAAATTTTATGAAAAATCCACTAGTGAAGCGATAGGAGTTTGGGATGAAGCTCTGCCTTAATAAAC
>CALIWM010000020.1:0-9579 GCA_938046645.1 uncultured Gemella sp.
AATATCACATGAGCAGGTGGTTCCTCTAGAGTTTTCAATAATGCATTAAATGCTGCTGTAGTTAGCATATGCACTTCATCAATGATATAAACTTTATATTTACCTTCTGTAGGCAAGAATTTAATAGCTTCTTTTATATCACGAACTTCGTCAACACCATTGTTACTAGCTGCATCTATCTCAATTATGTCAACATTTTCTTTTTGATATATCTCATTTCCATTAACCTCATTAGCAAATATCTTCGCTATAGAGGTTTTACCAGTTCCTCTTGATCCATAAAATAAATAGGCGTGACTTATTTGATCTTTGTCAATCGCATTTTTCAACACAGAAACTATATGATTTTGACCAACTATATCATTAAATGTTTGTGGTCGATATTTCCTATATAATGCTTGAAACATACAAACCTCCTAAATTATTTTAACTAATTTATTATAACATATTTTTAATATATCTTATAGTAAAAAAGAGAAACAATAGAATCACATTTTTATAAAAATATGATTCCTTGTTTCTCACTTAATTCCTATATTGACTCTTAAACTTTATTATATTGATATCTTAATTAAAATGGGTTTTCTGTTAAATACCATCTTCCGTTATATTTTTTTACTTTAATTGTTCTTTGACTATCACTATCAAGTAACTTAGATAAATCTATGCCTTTTGTTTTTAACATTACTTTAGCAGTATTATCATCAACCATTTTTACATCTGACACTTCTGCTAATTCAACAATTGATTTTGCCATATCAAGTTTATACTTTTCAGTACGTTCTACTTCTTTTAATTCTTCTAGTGCAGCTTGCTTAGACTCCGGACTTTCAAAATGAATATAATCCATCATTTTATTAAAATCACCTTTTTTAATAGTATTCATCCAACCTTCAACAGCATCTTTTGGAGTTGATCCCCCAGCTCTACCACTACTTCCAAAAGCAATAAACACTACGACTAATACCGCGACTATGGCAGCTATTATACCTATAGTTTTATTATTAATTTTTTTCTTACCATACATCGGATTAAAATTCGGATTGTTTTGTCTAAATTGTGGATTGAATTGATTCGGATTATTATATCTATTATGATTATTAAATTGTTGCTGGTTATTTACATTATTAAACTGAGGATTTGTCTGTTGATAATTTTGATAACCTTGTTGAAAATTAGAATTTCCATTTAAATTTTGTTGAGTGTATCCAGGCCCTCTGTAATAATTATTTTGTTGATTAGTATATTGTTGATTATTATATCCCTGATATTGCTGATTATTAAACTGATGATTATGATCAAAATTATCATTCTTTTGATACTGCGACGGTTGTCCTTGTTGATTTTGATAACCTTGTTGATTAGCAAAATTACCACTATAATCTTGCTGATTTTGCTCATTATAACCATTTTGACGATATTGATTATTTTGTTGAGGATATCCTTGTTGTGGATAATTATTTTGAGGTTGATTATTAGAATTTTGCCCCCTATTGCTATTCATAATAGTTTCTCCATTTCTAAATTTTCGTCTAATAACATTAATATAACTTTTTTAATTTATTATAACTCTCTTAATTTATAATTATACTAAAGCTTTACTCCTTTTGTCAACGATATAAAAAGTACCTAATAATAACAATAAAACAATTAAATAATAGCGTATGCAACTAAAAAAATTAAAAAGATTATCCGACTAGATAATCTCATTATTAAACAGAATATTTCTTCTTTTCAAGATAAATTACTACCATAATTGATTTTTCTTTAAAAACCATCTACCATTATGCTTTTCTACAGTTAAAAAACTTCTGCCATCATTTATTAAGTATTTTTTATCCAAATTGTCTTTTTCATTTATTTTCTTAAATCTAACTATAAACGTATCCAAATCAATCATTTTAACTTCATCTATTTCATTATCATTAACAAAGGACTTTAACATATCTAACTTGTATTTTTCTTCTTTGGATATTTTCTTGAATTCTTGAACGGATTCATCTTTATCTCTTTTATTGTCATAGTAAATATAATCAAACATTTTTTCAAAGTTATTATTCCTCACAGTTTTAATCCACCCTCTTACGGCTTCTTCAGGTGTAGCTCCACCTTCCCTTCCGTTTAAAACAATTGAAAACATAATTATCAATACTAATACGATTACAGCAAATAACCTTTTTTTTGATTTATTATTTAATTGTCTCTTAAAACTATTATTTAAATCATAAGTCATATTCATTTATCCTTTTCTATAAACTTTATAGAGTAATAATTACACTTTATTCAGTTTTATCTATAGGGATTAAAATAAAATAGTATATAATCCAACGAGTAGGCAACCAGCACCAGTAATTTGTAAAATTCTCCCTGTTCTTTTGCTGTCCTTAGCATATTTTTCAATATTTTCTGGTAATTTCGCTTCTTCATAACTTATGCTGATACCACTAATTAAATGAGCATTATCCCCTCTTAGAATATACTTAGCAAAAATAAACAATATCGCTGCGATATAAAACATTATAATAGCTATTGCATAATCTATATAGTAACTAGGCAAAAGAACAGACGATAAAATTAAAATTTCACATGGCAACATCAGTAGAATCGCTGTGCTTGTTTTCATAGTAACGCCCCCTTTTTTGTACTTCACTTAGATATACTATATTTCAATTTTATTATACAATAACAAAACAACGATAGTCAAAACTTACCAAAAAACAACTCTCCTTACTGATTTTTCTAACAGTAAAGAGAGTCATAAGTAATACGATAATCTCGTTTTATTTTCTATTGTTAATTTTGAATTTCAAGAATAGATCGTTATAGAATTGAATCATTTTAGGATCTAAGTCTTCATACACTTCAGCTCTATTTCCAAAACTTTCTAAATCCGGATAAAATTGTTCATTACTTGTTGTTTCTTCTGATAACAATTCTTTAGCTTTACCATTAGGAGTTGCATACCCGATAAATTCAGAGTTTTTCGCTGCATTTTCTGGTTTTAACATAAAGTTAATAAATTTATATGCAGCCTCTTCATTTTTAGAAGTTTTTGGAATTACTATATTATCAAACCATAGATTAGTTCCTTCTTTTGGTAATGCATAAACCATATTTTCATTTTCTTCCATGATTGATTTTGCATCTCCCGAGAATACTACTGATACCCATGCTTCATTGTTAATCATAAGCATTTTCTTCTCATCAGAGTTAATTGCTTTAATATTTGGGTGAAGTAACTCTAATTTTCTTTCTGCTAGGTTTAGGTTTACCTCATTAGTATCATTTACAGAGTTTCCTTCTGATTGAAGAGCAATCCCCATCATTTCACGTGCACCATCAATTAGTAATATATTATTTTCTAAACGCGCATCCCATAGATCATTCCATTTTTCAAATTTAAGATCTTCCGGTACTTTAGTTTTATCATAAAGTATTCCTAGAGTTCCCCAGAAATAAGGAATTGAATATTCATTTTTTGGATCAAAACTTTTATCTCTAAATTGTTCATCAATATTATCAAATCCTTCAATTTTACTGTGATCTAATTTTTTTAGTAAATTTAACTTTTTCATCTTCTTAATCATATAGTCAGATGGTATTACTATGTCATATGGTGTAGATCCTGACTGAATTTTTGTAAGCATAGCTTCATTAGAGTCAAATGTCTCATATACTACTGAAATTCCAGTTTCTTCTTCAAACTTCTTAATTAAATCTGGATCAATATATTCTCCCCAGTTGAAAATTGTTAAAGTTTGTTTATCCCCACTATTCGAACTATCTATAAAATTACGACTATATAATAGTCCTAAACAGATAACTAATATTGAAATTGCTGAAATAAGTAATTTTTTCATATTATCTTACCTCCCTTTTTAATTTACTAGTATTGATTACATAATAAATTAATACTGCTACAACAACAAAGATAGTTAAAACTGTAGATAAGGCATTAATTTGTAAGTTAATTCCTTGTCTCGCCATTGAGTAAATTTCAACAGAAAGGGTTTGGAATCCGTTACCTGTAACAAAGAATGTCACCGCAAAATCATCTAAAGAATATGTTAATCCCATAAAGAATCCTGCCCAAATCCCCGGAGTAATATAAGGAATTACAATCTTACTTAATACTTGTGGATAAGTTGCTCCAAGGTCTATTGCTGCATCAACCATACTTCTTGGCATCTCATATAGTTTAGGTAAAACCATTAATACAACGATTGGAATACTGAAAGCAATATGTGATAGTAACACTGACCAAAAACCTTGAATAGTATCTAATCCTGTGTACTTAGAAATAAATGTGAACATTAATAAGAATGAACATCCGATAATAACATCAGGACTTACAATAAGAATATTATTCCCTACTAAGAAAGAATTTTTCTGATTATTAGATTTTAAAGAATATATTCCTAATGCACCCAGTGTTCCAAAAATAGCAGAGAATAATCCGCAAAGTAAGGCAACAACAATTGTGTTAATTACAATAACCATCATACGCGTATTTTTAAATAAATCTACATAATGTTTCCAAGAAAAACCTTCGAAATCAATCATTGTCTTACCTGAGTTGAACGAGTAGTATGCTAGATAAATTAGAGGTATATATAATATTGCAAAGATAACCCCTAAATATATTTTTGAAGTTAATTTCATTATTTTCTACCTCCAAAATTAGTTTTGTCTTTAGTATTTGTAAGAACCATTATAATTCCCATTACCACTATCAAGAATACTGCGATTGTTGAACCTACTCCCCAGTTTTGAGTAACTAAGAAATGTTCTTCAATAGCTGTACCTAAATTTATTATTTTATTTCCTGCTACTAAACGAGTAATCATGAATAATGATAGAGCTGGAATAAATGTTACCTGAATACCAGTTTTAACACCATTAATACTTAATGGTAAAATGATTTTTAAGAACGTAGTTTTAAAGTCAGCACCTAAATCATATGATGCTTCTATTAAGTTTTTATTCATACCAGAAACCGAGTTATAAATAGGCAATAACATAAATGGCAAGAATATATAACTTGATACAAAAATAAAACTAAATGAATTAAATAGTAAACTTTGAGAACCTATACCAATATACTCTAAGAAACTATTAATCGTTCCATATTCACCAAATAATCCTAAAAACGCATAAGTTTTTAATAAGATATTAATCCATGTTGGTAAGATAATTAATAGAAGTAACAGTTCTTTATGTTTACTTTTATTAATAGCAAATGCAAGTGGATAACTAATTATCAAACAAATAAGTGTAATTAGAAACGCATACCAGAAACTATACAATGTCATTAATACATATGTGCTACTAAAGAATATCTTATAGTTTGCGAATGTAAAGTTGCCATCGATATCTCTAAAAGAGTAATATACTATTAGTAATATTGGAAATACTACAAAAAGTAGCATCCACATTACATAAGGAATCATAAAAAATGAGCGTGTTTTTTTATTGAACATTCTTTATTCCTCCTCTTCATATGATTCAAGACGAGCATCGAACTCTTCTTCTGTTTCTCCAGGTACCATGATATGAATTGCTTCAGGATCAAAGTTTAAACTTACAGCTGCACCTGGTTTTGCTTGTTTAGTTGAGTGAACAATCCATTCATTATATTGATCATCTAAACAACAGATTTCATAGTGAACTCCTCTAAATAACTGAGTATCTACTACTACACCGATTTTACCTTTATCTACACTTGTAATTTCTAAGTCCTCTGGACGAATAACTACTTCTACACGTTTGTTTTTATCTAAACCAGCATCCACACATTCATACTGTTTACCATAGATTTCTACTAAATAGTCATCTAACATAACAGCATTAACAATATTAGATTCACCAATGAAATCAGCAACAAAACGGTTTACAGGCTCATCATAAATATCCGTTGGTGTACCACTTTGTTCAATTTTACCGTGATTCATTACGAAGATATAGTCGCTCATCGCTAGTGCTTCCTCTTGGTCGTGAGTTACATAGATAAACGTAATACCTGTTTGTTGTTGAAGTTCACGAAGTTCATATTGCATCTCTTGACGAAGTTTCAAATCAAGCGCTGATAGTGATTCATCAAGTAGGATAATTTCAGGTTCATTAACAATTGCACGAGCTATCGCAACACGTTGTTTTTGTCCACCACTCATCTCGCTTATATCACGATTTTCAAAACCAGCTAAGTTAACTTGCTTAAGAGCTTTTTTTACTTTCTTATTAATTACTTCTTTCTTTTCATTTTTAATTTTCAATCCAAAAGCAACATTTTCAAATACATTCATGTGTGGGAATAACGCATAGTCCTGGAACACAGTATTTACATGTCTCTTATTCGCAGGTAAATCATTGACTACTTTATCGTCAAGTAGTACGTCACCTGATGTTGGACTTAAAAATCCACCAATTAGTTTTAAAATTGTACTTTTACCACATCCACTTGGTCCTAGTAATGTATAGAATTTTCCTTTTTCTATTTCTAAATCAATATTTTTTAATACATGTGTATTACCAAAAGACATTGATACATTTTTAAATTCAACAATATTTGCCATTATTTTCTCCTTATAAATACGAATTAGTCGCTACAATTAATACTTCACATTCTTCATCAAATGGATTTGATATTCTATGTTCTGATGTAGCTAAAAAATAAAAACTTTCATGAGTCGAAGCTATAAACTCCTCATCACCTAATCTCAATTTACATTTCCCCTTCAGTACATAACATAATGTTTCTGATTCAGAAGGATCGAATGTTTTATAATTACTATTTTTATCAAGTTTCAATATAAGTGATTCCATCTCTTTCTCATTTGATTCTGGAACCAACCATGTAAGTTTATATCCTTCATCAGTTTCTTCATAACTAGTTTGATCTTCTAAAGAATAATATACTTTCTGACTAGTACTCTCCTTATCAAAGAAATCTTTAGGAGCACATCCAAGTACTTGGAGAATATTAAAAAATGTTTCCATTGATGGTGACGCTAAATCACGCTCAACTTGAGATATATACCCCTTACTAAGATCTGTACGTTCCCCTAACTCTTCTTGGGTGAGGTTTTTTTGAATTCGTAGTCTCTTTAATCTTTCACCTATAGAATACATAACTTCTCCTTTCTATAGTTAATAAGTATATTAGTTTAACAATATATAACTTTTAGTTAATTTTGTTTATTATTATCTAACATTACGTTATTATTGTTTACCATTATTAAACTTATCGTTATTTAAGTTTAATAATAGTAAACTCTATGTTTAGTATATTTAAAACACAAGTTATATAATACTATATTTTTAAGTTAAAATCAAGTTAAAATTGACTTATTTTTCAACTTTTCAATAATTATATATTTTCTAAATAAAGCCTAATATTCTTTATTATCCTAACGTTTTAGTATATAATGGTACTATTAAATATAAGAAAGAAATCAAGGTACCATAATGAAATTTAAAATACTACAACCCTTCACATCAGTCGAGGATTATTTAAGTCAATTTTTAAAAGTGTCAAAAAAGAATATACATACTATTAGAATGCAAAGTCATCATGATAAACAAACAATTAAAATTAATGGAAAAGAAGCAGATTTATCATCAAGTATATCTACAAATGATTTACTAGAAGTCAATATAGTTCTAGCAACATCTAAATACTTATCAAACACAGCCGCTACAATAAACAAAGAATACGAGGACGATTATATTCTTGTCGTATCAAAACCATTCGGTATAAAAACTCATCCAAATGATATAGAAATTGAAAGTGATACGCTAGTTAACTATTTAATAACGGATTATAACTATCTAGAGCCTATTCACAGACTTGATATAGATACTTGCGGATTAGTAATTCTAGCAAAAACTCCCTTAATCAAGGCTAAACTAGACCAAATGCTTGAACAAAGAACAATTAAACGCTACTATACAGCACTAATTAAAAACAATATTAAACCGCAAACTATTGATACTAATATAGGAAGAGATAGTAAAGAAAAAAATAAAATGGCAGTAACAAGAAACGGAAAGAATGCTATTACTAATATACTTGAATGCAGTAAATTAGATCAAAATAGATTTGCAGTTCTTATCTCACTTGAAACAGGTAGAACTCATCAAATAAGAGTCCATTTAGCTTCTATAGGTGTTCCAATAATCGGAGATAAATTATACTCAAAAGACGGCTATAGATACGAAAAAATGTATTTAGGAGCATTAAAAGTCGAATTTTCACACCCAGTTACAGAACATACAATAGAAATTAAATCTTCTTTAGAAAATGAATTTTTACTATAGTTTAGTATAAAAAAAAACAGATGTGCTTTTTTTACACATCTGTTTAATTTTATTATTTTTTCATTTGTTTTTGAGCTTGTTTTTGCGCTTTTTGCATGTTGCTCATAACTTGATTGATTTTTTTACGAGATGGTTTTTGTCCCATTTGACTCATCATACTCATAACCATATCTTCGTTGATTTGAGGATTTTTTTCCATGTAGTTCATGAAATTACGTCTTGCTAGATAGAAACCTCCAACAACACCGACAAGTAAACAAATTGCTCCAACTAAAATTGTAACTGCAGTTGCACTCATTGTTAATTTCCTTTCTTCTTAGGAGTTATATCTTCTCCATTTTCATTAATTACTTTAGTATTATCTAATATATTTCTCATATTAGCTTTAAAATTTTGTAAATATAATTGTCTATATTTAGCTAATTCTTCTGATTCTTCAGTAGTTAATTCACGCTCTCTTTTTGTAGCATTAAGTGAATTAATTTTAGCAATAACTTCTGTCATTTCCATAATATTATACACTCATTAACTCGTCTTGTTTTTCTTTAGTAACTTTATCAATTTCAGCAACGAATTTATCAGTTACTTTTTGAATATCATCAGAATATCCTTTTAAATCATCCTCAGTAATTTGAGAAGATTTTTCTAATTTTTTCATTGCATCCATTGCATCACGACGAACATTACGTACAGCAACTTTAGCACCTTCAGATTCTTTACCTACTAATTTAGCAAGCTCTTTACGGCGTTCCTCAGTTAATGCTGGGAATACGATACGAATCACTGTTCCATCATTCGCAGGATTTAATCCTAAGTCTGATGCTTGAATAGCTTTTTCAATATCTCCTAATAAAGTTTTTTCATATGGAGAAATTACAAGCATTTTAGGTTCTGGTACAGAAACCCCTGCAACTTGATTAATCGGAGTTGGTACACCATAGTAATCAACTGTTAATCTATCTAAAACAGCTGCACTAGCTTTACCAGCTCTGATAGATGCTAATTCACGTCGTAAACTAGCGATTGCTTTTTCCATTCTTTCGTTTAAATTATTCATTATTTGTTCAGGCATAATTGTAAACTCCTAATATAAATTTTATTCAATAATTGTTCCTAGATTAGAATCAGAAACAACTTTAACAATATTTTCTGCTTCATCTATTGAAAAGACAATAATTGGCAGGTGATTATCCATACAGAATGTAATTGCTGTAGAATCCATTATTGTTAATCCCTTGTTCATAATATCCATGTATGATAACT
>CALIWM010000021.1:0-4990 GCA_938046645.1 uncultured Gemella sp.
AATATCGCCAATCATGTCAATGGTTTGGAGGGCATGGATTTGCCGGCTAATTTGACCATTCTAGATTCCAAAACGGGGAAACCTAGTGCCATGAGTGATAGCTATCAAAAACTTCTGGGCTTGCGCGAAATTTATCCGCAAGATCAAGTGGATGTTCTCAATATCTATGGAGATTTTAAAAATCAATCGGATGGTTCTGTTTTAAACGTTTCTTCTCGCAGTCTCAAGTATCTTGTAATTGACAATGCCAAGTCCTATCAGGAAAAACGAGTGACTGGCCCTCTGGCTCAGCATAGCCAGCTGCATGAAAATCCAGAAGTCGATAGATTATTGATTGATTTTCTTTGGGGCAAATGATTTTAAGAATTGCAAGCTATTCTTTGTCTATAAGAAAACTTTAAGCATTTTATACTATTTTGTTCTATGGAAAGTTTTCCTTTCCTATTTGATGTGACAGCGCAATCCGCTGATTATAATCGAAGCTTCTATAAAACCTTATTGGTTAGAGATAGATTGAGGGGTAAAATGAAATTCAAGAAAACATTACTGACAGCAGGAGCTCTAGTAGCTACGCTATTTACCGTATCCACAGTAACTGCTGACACAAACGTTCAAAAAGTCATTGACGAAACCTATGTTCAGCCTGAGTATGTCTTGGGCTATTCCTTGGATGACAGTCAAAAAGAGCAAACGCTTCAGCTCTTAGGCTACAATGCATCGAGTGATTCTAAACCTCTGAAGACAATGACACCTGATGTCTATTCAAAGATTATGAATGTGGCAAATGATCCTAGTTTACAGCTATATTCTTCTGTTAAGATTAAGAAGTTGGGTAACAAGAAACCACTTCAAGTTAAGATTGTTACGCCGCAAAACATCACCAAGGTTACAGAGGATATGTATCGCAATGCGGCAGTCACCTTGGGCGTACAGCATGCAGAAATCACAGTAGCAGCACCTATCCCTGTGACTGGAGAAAGTGCCCTAGCTGGTATTTATTACTCGCTGGAGGAAAATGGAGCTAGTGTTCCTCAGGAAAATAAAGATCTGGCTCAGGAAGAATTATCCGCACTTTCAAATATCAATGCTGAGAACCAGGGCAAGGAAGGTTACGATGCTGATAAGCTGAATGTGGCTCTGACAGATATTAAAACAGCTGTTGCTAATGCTAAAAAGAATAATAGCAACTTGACAGAAGCTGATGTCCGTAAAATCGTTGAAGAAACACTGAAAAACTACGGTCTCAGTAGTTCAGTCACAGCTGACCAAATCAATCTGATTATTAACTTTGCGCTTAATCTTTCAAATAGCGGGGTCATCACAAACTCTGATTTCACAAAGACGCTCACCGACCTGAAAAATAGTATTGTCTCAAAGGCTGGTAATACATTCAATAATATCAACCTTAACTTTGATGCAAACGGACTTCTTGAAGATGGCGGTAATTTCTTTAGCAATATCTGGAATGCAATCGTCAATTTCTTTAAGGGCCTGCTAGGTCAATAAGACTGTCTTTAAAAATATAACTAAAAAACCAGCTAGAATCTAGCTGGTTTTTCATATTTCTTATTCCCACTCGATAATTATAAAGACGTTCCATGTGGTTGATTTACTAATAAGTATTACAGAGTCTAGCAGGGAACTTGGCAGGGAATTTTAAAAGGAGGACAAGTGCTTCATGGATCAAAAATTAATAGCGATAGATTATCTATCTAAGCATGTTGAAGAGAATATTGAATTTGACAATATCAGTTACGAGAGCAATGTTTTTGACTATATAGAATTAGATGAAGAACTACTTCCTAGTGAGTATCAAAAAGTCTTTGAAGGAAACATAGTCAAAGTAGATATCTACATGTATGATGCAGTATATATTTACTTCATAAGTTTAGTAGATTCTCCTCAAATAGGAAGTTTACTGGGAGTGGCAAAGGAACGCCAGTTGTTAGAATATAAATTTCTTAAAGAAAGGTAAGTGAGATGTTTGGTTTAATCTTAGTTTTAGAAGTAATAGCTTTAGTAGCTAAATCTGTTTCGAATGAGTTAAAGAGAAAAAAGTAATCTGTCTAAAATAGGTGTATCTATAATTGACTATGACAAGTAGGATGAGTTACTTATCTGCGTTGTAAAAAATACATGACAAAAAAAAAGGGGTAAGCGATGAAAATAGGATACATTAGAGCATCAACTAAAGATCAAAACCTAGCTAGGCAGATTGAAATGATGAAACAAGAGGGCGTTAATAAGGTATTCAGTGAAAAAGTAAGCGGTAAAGATATGAACCGTAAAGAACTGAAAGCTCTATTAAAGTTTGCAAGGGAAGGAGATGAAATTATAGTATCTTCTCTCGATAGATTAGGTAGAGACTATCAAGATATAAAAGAGATTGTGAGGCAATTACAACAAAGGTGCATCAAGCTAACTATAATTGATGCGCCTTTTTTAAATTTTAATACAGGAAACAATACACTGGACACTGCTATGTTTGATATGTTTCTATCATTGTTAGGTTATATAGCGCAAAATGAACGTGAAAAAATCTTAGAAAGACAGCGCCAAGGTATCAAGTTAGCTAAACAGCGTGGTGTTTATAAAGGGCGTCCTATACAGTATCATGAACACGCTAAAAATGCTAAAGACAGATTAATCTATCACAATGTTAAACGAATGCTTGAAGAACATCTTCCAGTTACACAAATTGCCAAGGAAAACGGGATTTCTAGACAGACGGTATATATTATTCGAAAAAGGCTTAAATAACGGAATGCTTCCGAATTGTGAAGTCCTGACTGGTTCTCTGATTTTGTCTTGGTCATTTGACAGTTGATTTGTCCTGAAAAGGATAGTTAAATTTATTGTAGAGGAGAATATTAATAATGGCGTTAGAACAAACACAACCTAGTGATTGGAATAAGATTTATATGGAGTTAGCTACATTGATTGGAAAAGAAAATGCTATGCTTTTGTACACCCATTATAGAGGAGCATATATTAATTTCCCCATGAGATTGTTATCAAAGGAGGGATTACAGAGAATAGTATGTGCAGAATTCAACGGAAGTAATTCAGGAGAAATTGCAAAAAAATATGGCTATTCAGTTAGACATATTAATAGAGTGGCACAAGAAAAAAATCACATTAAATAAGTTAAGGAGATTAATAAATGTATTGTAGAACATGCGGAAAAGAAGTAAATCAAAATGCTGAATTTTGTTTAAACTGTGGAGTAAATCCACAGAGCGGAAATGCTCACTGTCATAACTGTGGAGTAAATACAAATCCAGAACAAGTTGTTTGTTTAGCATGCGGAGTCAATCTTGAACAAAGGAATGTATCAAATGGATACAACAGTGCAGAAAGCTCTAAAGCCTTCTGTAAAAGTTGTGGAAGTAAAGTTAATGAGAAAGCTGAGATATGTATGACTTGTGGTATTAATCCATTAAATGGTCATAATTATTGTCAAAATTGTGGAGCTCCAACCAAAGCTGAGCAAGAAATTTGTACTTCATGTGGTGTAAGAGTTAGTGGTGTGAGAATTAATAGTAGAGCAAGAGGTAGAGAATCATTTGGCTCTACTATGGGAAGTTTCTCATATGGATCATACTCCGAATACTATCAAAATGAATTTTCTGCTATAGAAAGAAGTAATGAAGAATATCAAGGAAAGTTTAATTGGTTGGCATTTTTGTTCACACCAATTTGGTTACTTACAAAAGGTATGTGGCAACTAGTGTTAATAGTTTCTGTCATTTATTTCTTTCCCCTTGTTGGAGTCCTGGTTGCTCTAGTTTTCTGTTTCTTAATTGGACGTAAGGCGAACTATCTGTATTATAGAAAAGAGAAATATGGAGAGCAATTACCGAAAGATTGGAGTATATTCTTCGATTTTATTAATCAGAAATAGTAGAACTCAATTCTAACAATATAAAAAAGACACAGTACTCTTTTTGAAAGGTGTTGTGTCTTTTTTATATAATGAGTTACTCTGTAAGTGATATTTTGTCGTAACAATACGCCGAAAAAGATTATGTTAATATATAATTAAATTGAGGTAAATGAAGATGGGCAGAGAAAGCACCATATTGATAACCTATCAATATTTAAACTCTTAAAATTAAGTTAAAAAGTGGAGGAATTCAATGGTCAAAAAACAGTCAAATGTTTGTATCAAAATAGAGATTATAGAATCTAGTAATAGACACCATCGCTATGTTCTCTCCAAACAATGGAGTAATAAACCTATGGTAACAGTTCTAACTCTGTACCCCAGTTCTAGTAATTTAGTAGAGGATGATATGACTATGATGTTGATTACAAACAATGTCTATAAATTAGGGTATGGTGGTTTCTATAGTGTTAATTTGTTTTCTAAATATGAGATTGATAGAAAAAACTATTTGAAAGCAACCAATGTTGACAATGACGACCACATATTGGAATGTGCGAAAAAATCATGTAAAATAATATTTGCTTATGGTTCATTGCCTCTAAAAAATAAACAAGTGGCACACCGTCTTAATGAATTATATCATTTGCTTTTAAATAATCAATTAGATGATAAAATAACATACTTAACAGATGAACAGAAAGAATTATGTTTTCATCCATTGGCCAGTCAAGTAAGGAAAAAGTGGTATAATATTAGTAAAAAAAGGAGTAAGATAGATGGCGAATAATAATAAAAATATAACTATAGGAGTTATAAAAGAAAATATCTTTTATGTCCATATTAAAAATCAAGAAAAAATAAAGTAAAATCAAGAAGCTCCCGAAAAAAAAGGGAAATTATACGGATAGTAAATAAAGGAATTAAGAGTAAAGGTGTAAAATTTAAAAATAGTTTGAACAAAAGGAATGCAGACTATTTTTAAATATACATTTAGAAATAAGGCATAAAAAATTTGAGCGAAATTACATTTTTGTTTTGAAAAGAAAATCTAACACCCGCTTCAACCTGACATTGCGGACAAGCCGCAAATGCAGGTTAAGC
>CALIWM010000022.1:0-4989 GCA_938046645.1 uncultured Gemella sp.
TACTCCAAATCTGTAAATAGAGCCGGATACAAATCCAAATCTTTCTTAAAATAGACATCTAGCAATTTTCCGATAAATAAGGAAAGACAAGAGAATAAAATCAAATAAAGAAACTTGTGAGCAGGTATACTAAAGATTGTCAATCCATTCAGAAATCTTATAAATGGAAGAACGAGCAACACCAGTGAAAATATAATGTACTGTTGACTCTTAGAAGTTTTTTCTGGAATTGAAAAATACAATTTCTTTGTCTTTAAGTCACAATAGACTAATTTGTTCTTAAATTCTACTAGATGAACTAGTCCTTTATAATGTTTTCTATTTTCTTTCATTTCCTTTGTTCAGTTCTTTCTCCAACTGTTTTAAGACAACTAAAATATCGCTTTTATAATCCATGGTCTCATCTACAAATCTTCTTGCTAGACTAAAAAAGCTGACTTCATCCGTCGTTTCTCCTCGTCCTATACATTCAGTCAGCTTGTAAATATCCTGAATGATCCCAGGATATCGTTTCTGGCTCGGATATTCCAAGTTAATCAACTCTTGTAATTGCTTAATATATTGCGTGTATTGGTTCTTCATAATTGAATTCCTTATTAACTTTAATCACTTCGTTTAATTTTTACTATGATTTGACCTAACTTCAACTATCTCATATTCCCGTTCTTCTCCAGGTGCAAATGCAATGTTGACAGTCCCTAGAAATATGAACATTATTAACATCATTAAACAAAGCATGCTAATGTTCTTCAAATATATGAATGCCAGAGCAAATATAAGAGCTAAAGCAAAAACACACAATCTTAAAGCAAGCATTTTGACATAAAAAATCAATGAATTTACTGGTTTTATCTTAAAATAAATAGATTGCTCCAACGATCTATTGAGTAATTTTTCCAAGCTGTTTTTCTTTTTAGAATATAAAAGTTGAAGCAAACTAAAAGATAATAATAGACCAATAACTACTAAAACCAAGCTAGTTACTATCGAAAAATTCACATAAAAGTTGGCAAATAAATCGATATGGTTCATATGAGCCCAGGCATTCACAAAAACTGCCAATCCTGCAGCTAATGACGTTGGAAGGATAAATTTGCTCTCCTTAGCGTTTTTTTCTTCGATTTTAACAAGTTCTTCATCTGAGATAGCATAAACTTTCTGATAAAAATACCAGTTTAGAGGCAAACAGAAATATCCGAAAAAATGTTTAGGAGATCTATCTAATAGATACTGTCTCCCCTGATAATGAAATAATAGGTATCGAAGATTCCCTTTATAATATAATTTTATTTTTTGCATTCTAATCCTTACTAATTTAAGAAAACATGAGTTTTTCCCAAGCTTCGAGGAGTATCTCGATATCGGCGATATCTTATTTTAGTATTTTATCATTTATTTTATATAAGTGATGACTTTCAGTTCCAAATGCAACATTAGAAGCCGATAAATATAAAAAGATGATTGCATTAGCCATTAAACCAAAAAGTAAGTTACCTGAGTAAAAATAATACAAGGACATAAAAAATGCTAGTCCACCAATAACTACTAAAAAGCCTAGCAATTGTTTAAAGTCAATTTTTACTGGTGTGATTTTATAGTATTGTAAATGCCTAAGTTCGCGCCCTAGCACGGAGGCCATCCTTCTTTTCCGAGAATAGTAAAATAATTCAACCAGAACATATGTTAAAAGAAAAGTCATTAAAAAAAGTGCCACTGTCGTAAAACTTGAAAGATTCGTTTCAAAATACTTAGTGATATCAATCTTGTTCACGCGTAACAAATTATATAAAAAGACACTCAGTCCAGCACCGAGAGAAGCTGAAACAGTGAGTTTTGTAGCACGTCCAGTTTTTTCTTTTATTTTACAATACTCATCCGATGTAATGGGATACACATGTTGAAAGAAAAGCCAATTTATAGGTGGAAAAAGATATCCTATCAAATGACATGGTCTTCTATCAAGTAGATAGTATTGATGATTGAATTCAAATACTAAATACCGAAAATTTCCATAAGTAAAGCAAATTTTTTCCATCATTTCTCCTTAATCACAAACAGATCACTTCTACTTAGCCCCTCTGAACTATACCCTAGCAAAGTAGCCTCATATTGATCTCCTAGTCCATTAGCATCATTCAGTTGAATCAACCACTCCTTCATGGTTTTTAATTTTACAATTGATACATAGAAGGTTTGAAATATTCTGTTTGGTGGAGAAAAGAGATTGTATTCATTGTCACTTGCATCTATGTAATAAATTTTGTTTAACTCTGAAGAAAAATTTATTTTTCCTTTAGTCCTAGAGTCAACCGAATAAAAGTTATCAAGTTGTTCTCTAGTTAAGTATTCTTTCAGAATTTCGATATCCTCTATATCATTTATTAAAGTCATTAAGGGGAATTCAAAATCTGTAACACCTCTTTTAACAAAGATAGCAAAATAGAGTTGAGCTAACTCCTTGTTACGAATTTTACAATATTCTAAAATAACCCCTCTTTCATTTAGTGAAATAACAAATTCGTCTTCTCTTTTTTCTAGAATATAAATAATATCCACATTATCATATGCCTGCAACTTGTTATTTATTGAAACAATTTCGACATTTCTGATAAACCTTTTCAAACTTACAATATATTCATTATCAAACATTATCATTTCCTCGAAACAGATTCCATTTTTTTCTTCTATTAGATTGAAACCACAGTATCACAACATTACTTTTCAATAGAATTTAAAAAGTTATCAATGGCTTGGCATTCTAAACTTTTTACTTTAACTCCCTGATCTTTAAAGATTCCTAAAGGTGTTTCGACTATTTTTAAGACTTCAATGTCTTTTCGGCTAATCTCTTTTGCCCATTCTAATTTGTTTATCTGCTTGAATCCCAACTCATCCTTTATTTGATTTTGATTGGCGCTTGGTTTTATTTCAAACCAATCTTTCTCAATATTCCTTCGAATCATCCCACTACTAACATAAAAAGAATGCCCCTTATATTGAATCTCATAATGAATCTTGTATAGATAGTCTAGCTCTTCCATTTTGACTTTTTTTGAAAAGAAATCATCAATTTCTTCTCCCCAAGAATCTACATAATTATTAAATCCCTCATCCTTTGTATCACTAGTCAGAACAATCCAATCATTATTACTAAGACCTTTTGAAACATGATATTTTTTACCCCGATAAATTGCAATCATTATTCACCCCTATTTTGTTACTTTCCAACCCAACCTTATGGAAACGTTCATCAGCTGTCTAGTCTTTTAATAAGCTGTCAATTCTTTTTATCAATAAAGAAAATTGTTCATTTTTTCTTTTCATGTATGAAGCGTCCGAATCAAAAACATAAAAATCCGATAAACCATCTCTTGGGAAAAACATACTTTTGTACATTTTTTGTAGTTGGTTCATCGTTTCAGCTGGTATCTGGGGTTTTCCTATACTTTGTAGGATAAACTGCATTTCCTCAAGGATACCAATGAAATTATTAACATTATTTTTTTCCTTGTAATTTGATAGAAACTCTATTAATTCAGATAACGAATCTGTCAGTTCTTCTTTTAAATTGGTCATCATGCTATTCTCCATAACATTCTTTACTTATTAATAGAAATCTAGTTCACATACGACATCTAAATTTGACTATCTCATAAACTTTCTCAATAGCTTCTTCTTCATTTTTAAAGGAAGCAATTTTAATTAAACTCTGACGCTCTGACACTTCATACACCAGAAATTTATTTGATTTCGAATCCAGAAAATACCCTATTGCGAACTGCTCTAATGCTTTTTTGTTTAGATAGACTGTATGATATTTAAGCTTACTTCGATTACACTCTAAAAAAGTAAGTAACTCTTCTTTTGTCATTGTAGTTTCTCCGTTAGTTTTATGACTTTTTAAGTAAAGAGAATTTTGAGGTTGCTTCCTTCCTTCTTCTCTCTCCATACTTAGGATCAATTATACTAAATAAGCGAATTTGTTCTTCTTGAAGAAGGCTATTATAACGTTCAAAATCTCCATTAGCATTCGTCCATGCATTCTTTGATGCTATTCTAGTAACATATGATTGTAAAAGATCATAAAGTATATCTTCCTTATTAGCAAATTTTTTCTCAGAATTTATTTTGCCACGTTCGACACCAACAATGTAATAGTGATCGCCCTCTAAATAAATAGTACGTCCTTCCGGTAAGAATAGAGATGGTTTTTCTTCTGAAAATAAGTCCGACCGATTCAGATTTGTTTCCCCTATTTTTAATAGTAACTCTATTAATTCTTGCTTTAACTGCATTATTTTTACCTCATTCCATTATTCATAAATAATAATTATTTGCTAAACAAGAATAGAATACTGGTCTCACCTGATTTTGTATCGATATATGATATTATTTCCGCAAAAGAGGTATTAAATTTACTAGAGTATGTACTCTTTTCGGAAAATCTACCATATTGTTTTTCTAACCACTTATCCTGTATTCCTTTTATATCTTGTAGTTTATATTCAAACATATTCGAATAATTTATCGGAGCATTTGATTGATAAATACATAACTTTAAAGATTCAAGAATGTTATTTTTAAAATTAAAATCTGCCCAAAATTCTAATCCTTCAATCTTAACGGGGGATTTTAACTTAAATAAATTAGAACTTTCATCTTGTTGAATATAAACTTTAAAATTATTATTAAATATTTCTTTTGTTAATTGTTTGTTGATAACTGTATTATTTATAATCATTAGAATTCCTAACTATATCCTATTTTTACCTGTTTAAAAAAAGTTTTGACAATCTAGTCACATTATACCACAAAAAGAGAGCGTCTTTCGCCCTCTTTATCACTCCGGTAATTCTACCTTCAAACTCATATCTGTGGGTTGTAACACTTTCTGAACCTCAGCAAGAAAGACCAATCCATTATCAGATGGGGAGTACTGGAATGTGATATGGATGACTTTTTTGTCAAAGCTATCGCCATATCGCTCCA
>CALIWM010000023.1:0-4621 GCA_938046645.1 uncultured Gemella sp.
AAAAAGAATTGATAATACAAGTTTCTACAGGTAAAAAGAAAGTTACTATGCCTAATCTAGTTGGTGAAGATAGTACAGCTGTAGAAAGTACTATTGCCTCATACGGATTTAAAAATGTTACTTATAGAGAAGAATACTCAGACAAAGAAGCTGGAACTGTTATTTCCCAAAGTATTAGAACTGGTTCAAATATAGTACCAAGTGATGAATCATTAGAGATAGTAATTTCTAAAGGAAAAGAGAGAAATTCTTCACGTGAAGAGTCTAGCGACGATTCAAGTGTGGATTCTAGATCAAATGATGATAAAACTACTAGAAATAATACAACAAGAAATAGTTCTACTAGTAATAATAGAAATAACAACAGTAACTAATTATTGATTATAAAAGCACAGGGGGATATCTATTTCAACTGTGCTTTTTTACAAAAGTTATAAATTTATTATATGGTGATTAATATGAATTTAACATTACAAAAAAAGTTAGAATTACTTCCAGATAATCCTGGATGTTATTTATATAAAGATAATATTGGTGAGATTATTTATGTAGGTAAAGCTAAAAATCTAAAAAATAGAGTAAAAAGTTATTTTACAGGTACTCATAATAAAAAAACTCAGACTTTAGTATCCAAAATAGAAGATCTTGAATATATAATAGTTAACTCTGAAAAAGAGGCATTATTATTAGAAAATAATTTAATAAAAAAATATCGACCATATTTTAATATTCGTCTAAAAGATGATAAAAGTTATCCGTACTTAATGATAACTAAAGAAGAACATCCTAGATTACTGATGACTAGAAAATATAAGAAGAATAATAAAAATATATATTTTGGACCGTATGTTGATATAAAATCAGCTACAGAGGTTAAGAAAATCCTAGATAAAATATATCCATTACGAAAATGTAATCCAGTAGAAAAAAGACCATGTATGTATTATCAAATTGGAGAGTGCATAGGTCCTTGTGCTAAAAAAATTACTGCAGATGATTATAAGTCACAGATTTCAAAAATTAAATCTTTCTTAACTGGAAATACAAAAGAAATTTTGTCTGATTTACAAAGTAAAATGCAAGAACACATTAAAAATTTAGAGTTTGAAGCTGCTGGACAAATCCATAATTACATTAAATCAATAGAAGTTTCAGTTCAAAATCAAGTTGTTACAGATAGTACGAATGTAGATAGGGATTATATTGGCTTTACGTTTAATAATGATTATATATGTATTCAAATATTTTTATCTAGATTAGGAAATATTATAGAACGTAAGGTAGAATACTTTAATTTATACGATACACCTGAAGAGATTTTATATTCTTACTTGTTACAATATTACGCTCTAAACAAACTACCAAAAGAAATATATATTGATGAAGTTGATGGTAATCTCCTTTCTGATGTAGTAGATTGTAAAGTTATAATTCCAAAAAGAGGTAATCATAGAAAAATATTAGATACAGTTAAAGAAAATGCAACTTATTATTTAAACAATAATCTTGCTATTGAAGAACTTAAAGAAAGAAAATTACAAGTTACACTTAATAATATTGCTGAAAAGTTAGGTGTAAAATCTATTAATAGCATTGATGCTTTTGATAACTCCAATATAATGGGAGTAGATGCAGTTTCTGTAAAAGTAAATTTCACCAATGGGAAAAAGAATACTTACAACTATAGAAAATTCAAGATTGATGAATCTATGGGTATTAATGATGTTCAAACTATGAAAGAAGTACTTTACAGAAATTATAAAGATAAGAAAACTAATACGGAATTATTAATAGTTGATGGAGGGAAGAACCATCTTAATGTAGCCATTGATGTAGTTCATAACACTCTTGGTTTAAAACAAATTAAGATTATTGGATTAGCAAAAAATGACAAACATATTACTGAATACATTGTTACTGATGATTATGAGATTATAGAATTTCCCAAAACTTCGGCAGAATATTTATTCTTAAAACAAATACAAGATGAGGTGCACAGATTTGCTATAACTTATCATAGAGCAACAAAAAATAAAAATATGTATAAATCTAGTCTTGATGATATACAAGGAATTGGAAAAGTTAGAAAAAACTTATTACTAAAATCATTTTCTTCACTAGAAGAAATTAAGAATGCACCGGATGAAAAGCTTTTAAAACTAGGTATTCCTAAAGATGTAATAAAAAATTTAAAGAAAAAATTATAATTTATTAAGTTATCCATATTTTAATTTAATTAAATATACGGATAACTTAATTTTTTTGAATTATTCTATAGTAATATTCTTAAAAGTATGGTATAATAACGTAAAGAAATTATAAAAGTCGAGGAGGCCACTATGAAATTTTTATCATTCAGTTATAACGATAAAGAATTATATGGAGTAAAAGTAAAACGCGAAGAAAGTGCATGGGACTTAATTAAAGTACTTGAAGATTTTGATAATAATGAAACTATTCCACAATCGTTAAGAGAAGCAATTGAAATATACGGTGTTTCATTTATAGAAAAAGTTAGAAAAGTATTAAAATTAGTTGAAGAAAGTAGTAATGCTGATAACTATAAAGTACCATTCGATAAAATAATTTGGCGTTCACCTATTACAAGAACACCAAAAAATATTCTTTGTGTTGGGCACAACTATGAAGCTCATGTTAATGAACTTGGTGATGAGTTGGCAAAAACTCCTAAAGATGTTCTTATCTTTACGAAAGCTACAACAGCTTTAGCTGGAAATAATGAAGTAGTGCCATCTCATAAAGATATTACAGATAGTTTAGATTTCGGAGGAGAACTAGCTGTAGTAATAGCAAAACCAGGGAAAAACATACTAAAACCACTAGTTTTAGACTATATTTTTGGATACACAATTTTGAATGATATAACAGCTACAGACTTACAGTACAAACACGGTCAATTTTTCTTAGGGAAGTCATTAGAAAAATCAGCACCAGTTGGACCTTACCTTGTTACTAAAGATGAAGTTAGTTCACCTGAATCTATGAGTATTGTTACGAAAGTAAATGGGGAAATTAAACAAAATGCTATGACATCTGAAATGCTATTTAGAATAGATGATGTTCTTGCTGAAATTAGTAAAGTAGTTCCTTTAGAAGCTGGTGATATTATTGCTACTGGAACACCTGCAGGAGTTGGTTCTGCACAAAACCCACCAAGATTCTTACAACCAGGAGATGAAATTAAAATTACTGTTGAAGGAATTGGTACATTAACTACTGTTATTGGAGACTAAATAGAAAGGAAAAACAATGGCAAAGAAAGCAAAAGACAAACAAGTTACACACATTGAAAAAGATGATTTAAAAGCACGTCAAGCCGCTATTAATGAAGCTATTAAAGTTATAGAAAAAGAATACGGAAAAGGTGCAATTATGGATATTTCATCAGAAAATCCTATTAAAGTAGAAGCAGTATCTTCTGGATCATTAGCAATTGATTCTGCTTTAGGTATAGGAGGATATCCAAAAGGACGTATTGTTGAAGTATATGGTCCTGAGTCATCAGGTAAAACAACAATCGCACTTCATGCAATTGCTGAAGTACAAAAAACTGGAGGAATTGCAGCATTCATAGATGCTGAAAATGCCTTAGACATTGAATATGCAAAAGCATTAGGAGTTGACTTTACTCCTGGTAAATTCTTCTTATCACAACCTGATAGTGGTGAACAAGCACTTGATATTGCTGAAAAACTTATTTTATCTGGTGCGATTGATATAATTGTAATTGACTCAGTAGCTGCATTAGTACCAAAAGCTGAAATTGATGGAGTAATGGGAGCAAACCATATTGGTTTACAGGCTAGACTTATGTCACAAGCTCTTCGTAAATTAACTGGTCAAATTAATAAAGCTAATACTATTGCACTATTTATTAATCAGCTTCGTGAAAAAGTTGGAGTTATGTTTGGTAGTCCTGAAGTTACAACAGGTGGACGTGCATTAAAATTCTACTCAACTGTACGTATTGATGTACGTAAAGGAGAAGCAATTAAAGGTGCTGATAGTGAAATTTTAGGTAATAGAACTAAGATTAAGATTGTAAAAAATAAAGTTGCTCCACCATTCAAAGTTGCTGAAGTGGACATTATGTTCGGTGAAGGAATCTCAAAAATCGGAGAAACTCTTGATTTTGCAGTTGATTTAGATATTATTAACAAATCTGGATCATGGTTCTCATATAATGGGGAACGATTAGGGCAAGGACGTGAAAATGTTAAAAAAGTATTCGAAGAAAACGAAGAACTTTACAATGAAATTTACGGTCTAGTAAGGGATGAAATTATGAGTAAAACTGGGAAAAAGAATAACTCAGTAGATGAAGAAGAAGCAAATGATAATATTGATGAGCTTGATTTAGGGATAGAAACTTTAGGTGAGGTTGAATAGTAATATATGAATAAAAAATTATTTAAAATTGTATTATGGTTAATGATTTTTATTATATTAGCTAGTGGATTTATTTCAGCTATAGCAATATTCTTATAATCTAGATACATAGTAAATAAAAATAAAAGGGGATACCCCAAAAGTCATAAATTTTAAAAAAAGTTTATATGAGAACTCATAGACGCAGTGGTTTATTGATATCTAAACTCGC
>CALIWM010000024.1:0-6690 GCA_938046645.1 uncultured Gemella sp.
TGGATATATTACCAAAAAATTAATCCTAAAGTGCCACCAAGTAAGATACAGCGAATAAAAATAAATCTTGTACCATTTATTGTACAATCTATAAAATAGGATGGGAAAGGAACGTTTTTTAAACCACAGACGATAAAACTTACTATTGTGAAGTGAGAGAGCGATTTAATAAAGAACATTAATCATTGGATTTTCTATTTTCACAACGTTCCAATTTCAATGGCATGATTGGTTTTAATAACAAAGTAAATTATAATATTCCTTTTGAAAGAAAGTCTGAATATTC
The DNA here is from genome assembly GCA_938046645.1 of uncultured Gemella sp. Taxonomy (GTDB): domain Bacteria; phylum Bacillota; class Bacilli; order Staphylococcales; family Gemellaceae; genus Gemella. Next base: position 287 of record CALIWM010000024.1, read on the forward strand.
CAAAAAAGCATTGATTAAAAAATTGTAAACCAAGTGGCATAGGTTGAAAATGTAATTCAGAGGGAAATTGGTAATTTTTCTGTATGCCTTTTACAGATGCATTTGAAATGATGAAGAAAGGAGATTTTGTTTATTTAGATATTCGTTATATAAATAGTCATTTTGGTTAATATGATACTTTAAGTGAAGAGTATGCTTCATTATTAGCAGAATAGAAGCTTTAGTAATTGACAAAAAATATCCATCCTAACGAAAATAAAAAAAGCCCATCGAAATGATGGACTTTTTATTATGCGTAGTCTCTATCTAATTAGCTTTCGTTTTGGGAGTCTTTGCGTTTTTTCCAACCCCAAAGCCCCAATCCTGCTAACGCAAGTGCAATCAAACCAAATCCAGTTTCTTTACGCATACCTGTTTTAGCAAAATCTTCCAGTTTTTGGAAGGTCTTTTCAACAGGTGTATCTGGCTTATCATCATCTTGTTTAACTTCTGCTTTAGCTTCGTTGGTTTCTTTGGCTTTTTCATCAAATACTCCCTTATATTCAGCTTTAGCTAAGTTTTCAATGACAACTCTTCCATTAGAGACATAATTTGCAACTTCTTCTTTAGATGCATTAGAGTAAGACACTCCTTCTAAAACAAAGTAGTAAGTGTCATCTTTGATAGTCTTGCCATCTTTGAAGACAGCCTTGATTTCGACACTATCTTTCTTCCCATCTTTATCAAGACCTTTAGGAAGCAATACATTGCTAGATTGAGCTTGATTTAAAGAGGTTTGAGTATCTACTTGTTTGCTATTAGTTGCTGATTGAGTTCCTGCATTAGGCAGGGTCTCTTTATAGGCTTTTATGAGAGCTTGTTTCTGTTCAGGAGTCAAATCAGACTTCTCAATTGCCTCTGGAGCTTTCTTAGTAACTTCAGCCACGACAACTTCTTTTCCTGTAAATTTATCATCATTGAGCAATGTTTCCATTTCTTTTCTCAAAGCCTTATTTACAGTATCCTTATCTACTTTATCGGTTTTTCCGCTAGCAATTAGACGATTAAGTAATTCATCGACTTTTTTGTTGATTTTTTCTTTGACATCATCAGGGAATGAGCCATCACCAATATTTTGAACCTGTTGAGATGTTGTCTTGGTGGCAGTATCCTTCGTCGTATTAGTAGAAGAATTTTGTGGTGTTGTTGAAGCTGAAGAATTAGCCGTTCCAGTAGCGGAAATTTCCTTACCGTTCACAGAATAAAGTTTTCCGTCTTTATTCACTTGAATGTCTACTAGGTTTGTTACGTCTTCACCTTTACTATTCAACACCTTAGCAGAAGTAACAGATTGCAAGTCAGCGAATTTGCTATCTGAGATAAAGAGGCTATCATAGAAACCACCATTTACAGCATCCTTGTTTAGTTCGGCTTTGACAATCCAATTATAATTCTTGATTTCTTTTTCAAGCTCAATACTTGTATTGGCATCACCTAACTTAGAAACGTCTACTGTATCTTTTTGAGCAAACTTAGTGACCTTAGCAGTGGTATCAGGAACTGGTGTTTTTACTTCAGAAGTTACATCCTTAGAAGTCTTTTTCTCTTTATCAAAGATGCCTTGATATTCGACATTTGCCACGTTTCCTACTTTGATTTCTTTTCCTTCTGCATAAAGTTTCTTCTCATTAGTGCTGGAATCCTTGTAGTTTACTCCCTCAATCGCTAAGAAGTATTTAGATTCTTCTACAAGCTCAGGAGATTTAAAGACTGCCTTGATTTGTACTGAACCTTTTTTGCCATCTTTGTTAAGACCTTCTGGAAGTAAGAGGTTTCCTGTTTCTTTTACTGTTGCGCTGTCTGCTGTTTCGACAGTTCCAGAATTGTTTGCTTGTTCAGTTTTTGCAGTATCTTCTCCAACTCTCTTACCATTGATAGAGTATAATTTGCCATCTTGCCAAACCTGAATATCTACAAGATTGGTTACATCCTTGTTATCAGGGGTACGGACTGTCGCTTTAGTTGCAGATTGAATGTCTGCAAACTCTTTATCAACAATTGAAAGACTTTGATACGTGCCACTATTTACAGCATCTTTGTCCAAGTTGGCTTCTACAATCCAATTGTAGCTATCTGTGAGATTAGTGAGGTCTGTCACCTTGTCTTTATCTGTCAGTTTAGTGACATCGACCTCACCTTTTGTAACGTACTTGTTAGCAGTTGCATCTTTAGGACTGTGAACTGGAATTCTAACTTTTGCTTCGCTTTCCTTCGTCTTGTTCCATCCTTCGTCGAATTTGAATTTGTATTCGATACGAGCCTTATTGTCTACAACCAATTTATCACCATCAGTAAGATAGTTTTTCATCTCACCTGTGCTAGCTTTCTTGGTATTAACGCCACGATAAACAGTATAGTATGTTTTATCTGAGACTTCTGTTGGTTTCTTAAAGACAGCTCTGATTTCTACTGACCCTTTCTTACCATCTTGGTCTAATGCATCTGGTAAGAGCAGGTTTTTATCCTTGCTTTGGAGTTTCTTGTCGTTGGTCTTCAAGTCGCCTTTGTCCAAACCTGTTGTTTGACCTCCATCAGCCTTAATTGGGTCTGTTTCGGGCGTTTTAGACTCTTGCTTGGCATTTGTGCTATCTTGGATTTCTTTCGCCTCTGAGGCGTTCTGAGGCGTTTCAGTAGTAGCTTTAGCAATAGTTTCATTAGAAAGATTTCCATTTACAGAGTAAAGTTTTCCATCTACCCAAACTTGGATGTCAACTTCATTTGTAACATCTTTGCCTTTGCTATCTTTTAGTTCAACACGGTCTGCTGTTTGGATGTCTGCAAAACTACTATCTGTCAAACTAAGCTCTGTGTAAAGATGATTTTGTACAGAATATTCATCTAAGGTGTTCTTCACAATCCAATTGTAATTTTCCTTACGATTTTTGATTTCTGTCGCTTTATCCTTATCTGTTAGTTTCGTAATATCAACCTTGCTATCGGCTGAAACGTATTTTTCAGTTGATTGAACAGGGATGTTGTTAGATACAGTATTAGTTCGGTATCCGTTGCCGTAGTCTGACTGGTAAGCCGTGTTTTCAAACTTGCCAGTGAAACCTTTTTTAACTTTCACTGGGAATTCGATATTCAAGTCGATTCCAGTCACTTTGTACTTGTCATTGTGCTCTTTGTTGAACTTATCTTCAACATAAATGTGAACAAATCCGCCTTTAGGAGAGATGTTTTGAGCTTTATACTTCTCTTGAACCTCTTTTGGAGCTTTTTCTAGGCTTTCATAATATTCCGCCTTAACTCCTTCGACAACCTTATCAGTTCCTTTTTCAGTCACTTTTAACTTATCTAAGAGTGGTTCAACTGCATTTTCGTCAATATCTTCTGCATAGAAGAAGCCATCTGCAATCTCTTTGGCACTTGCTACAATTCCTTTATAGTCTTTATTACCCCAAGTCAGGTCATACTTGAATGTCCCTTCTTCTTTTACATTAAGACCATTAATGTTATTTCCTTTATCGTCCTTGACAGCTTTCAGAGGATTTTCCTTTTTATTCCCTTTTTCATCTGTAGTGATAGTAGGAGGGGTTGGAGTTGTTACTGTGACGATATTAGAGTGATAAGTATTGTCATTATGTTTGACAGTGAAGTTGTTTTCATAAACTGCATCGTCATTTTCTGCTTGACCTACCACGCTTGGATACTGGATATCATAGGCTTTAGTGCGGTCTTTGTTCCATTCACCAATGTACTTAGAAGTTGGTGTGAATGTAACTGTATTGCTTTCCTTATCGTAGACAATATCCCAGTTTTTGTTGTTTTCGAGCTTCTTAGTTGCTTCTTCATCATATTTTACTGGCATTGGGTCAACGATAGAGAAGTTCTTAGTGGGTTCGCGATGAGCTGGCAAGCGTGAAACTTTTAAGTCAAACTTAACTGTAGAAGATTTTGGAACAACATGACCGTTAATGTCAGTATTATCCGTATCCACAACTGCTTTTTGACCATCTTGGATGGTTTGAAGAGTATTCAAGTGATAGCCATAAATAGGTTTGACTGGTTTTTCAGGACTAGTGAACTCGTTAAATGTACCAACTTCAACCTTTTTATCTGGAGCGTTTGGCACTTCGTACTCATCAACCTTTGTGGTCTCGTTTTTCTTGACAGGAGCATTTGGTTTGTCTGCCTTCTCAGTAGTTGCCGTTTCGTTCTTCTTAACTGGTTCTTTTGGAAGCAGGAAATTAGAATACGTTCCTGAGAGGGTTTCTTTGGTTGGCTGAGCTGGAAGCTCATAGAGATTGTAGTTGAATTCTACATTTTCTGCTTGCTCCTTTCCCTTTTCAGGAGGCGTTGGAGGTTTTGGTTCTTTTGGTTCTTTGGGTGGAGTTGGCTCGACTGGTTTGATTGGAATGCCATTACTTTTTACATCAGTATTAAATACAAACCATTGTCGAATATTTGCTGGGAAATTTTTATTTGGTCTGCTTGTACCTATTGTAAAACTAAAGGTTGAGCCACTACTTACGGTCGCTGCCCCTGCACCCCAGAACTCATTTGGATTTCCATCAACATCCCAAGAGGAATACGGCGCTCCTCCTTTATAGGAGTTATTATTTTCCAAAGAGTAAAACCTTCCATCGGTTTGTTTGTCTATACTTGAACCCGTTATTTTGATGAAATTCATATTAGGGCTAAGGTCTCCAAAGTCTTCAGCATAAGCATAATCACCATGATTATTTCTGGAAGCAAAAGATAAGATTCCTTGATGTTGACTATCAAACTCGACAGGAGTTCCGTCTTCATAAAAATATTGATATTCTTGTTTTAAACGATTCCCTTGTCCTTTTTTATCATATGCAGAACCATACCAAACTGTTACAGTTGGGTCTTTATGTATTGCTAAAACTGCTCTATTATCATTTGCACTACTCAACACAGGAGTGTATTTTACGATTAATTTACCCAGTTTTTTCCCATTAAAAAATGAATTTTTTAAACTATAAACCGCAGTAGTTGTTGTACCAACAGAAGTATTAACTAGGTAATAGGGCGAAGTTGTCACTTTGTTGTCATTATCGAGTTTAAGCATTTCTTCTTGATTCAAAGTGCCATCTTTCGCCTTATCCCACAAACTAGCATTAATATGAGTTCTAATATCTCCGTGCTTAGCTTCAGCAGAAGATTTTTTTATAAAGAAATCATTTGGAGAACCTAATTGAATATCCACCGTAGCTCTAGGTTCAGATTTAAAAATTAGTGATTGACCGACTGCTTGGCTTAAATACCCTTCTTGACCAATATTTTGTTCAGCATTTTGGATAGCCTTATCGTACTCATCTTTTTCACGTTGATATTTTGGCTTATCTACTTTTTCATACTGTTCAAGTTCACGGTCATACTTCTCTTTTTCACGTTGGTATTTTGGCTTATCTACGTTATTATACTGTTCAAGTTCTTTGTTGTATTGTTCTACGAGTTTCAGATAGCTAGCTTGAGCTGATTTATCAGCATCAATTGCGTTAGATTGTTTGGTTTTAAGAGCTTTAGCCTCATCAATCTTAGCTTGGAGACCAGCTTTGATTTCATCCCAAGATTTTCCAGAAACGGTTGTTCCTTGTTTAACAGTTACTCCCTTGAGACTTTGTAGAGCTTTTACTTCTTCAGCAAGAGAAGAGACAAGTTTAGTCGTATCAGCTACACTAGCCTTATAAGAAGCACTGTCTTTTTCATATTTATCATTAATAGCTTTTTGACGATTAGCAAGGTCAGTTATGGTTTGAACTTGTTGAGTAAGTAGAGATTTAATCTCATCAAGAGTCTTGCCATCCGTCACATTACCTTTATCAATTTTAGCTCCAAGCTCTTTCCCTTGATTAGCGAGTTGTTCAAGTTGAGCTTCTAGTTGCGCAATTTCACTAGATTTCTGGTTGTGTTCTGTGGTTTGCTGTTGGAAGGTAGCGTTATTTTGTTTTTGTTTTTCAATAACGGCTTTTAGGGTATTGACTTGGGTAGTCATGAGGGATTTAATCTCCTCCATAGACTTCCCAGACACAGTACCTTTGTCGCTAACAACCACACCAAGTTCTTTAGCTTGTTTCGCTAATTCAGTTGCTTGTTTTTCCAACTCTGCGACTTCAGCACTTGTAGCATTATATTGATTGGTTTTGCTTTCGTATTCAGCATTATTCGCCTTTTGTTGTTTTACTACATCTTGAAGCACTTTTACTTGTGCCTCAGCTTTTTTGACAAGCTCAGATGTATCTTGACTAGTGATTTTTTCTCCTTTAGTCACAGTCGCGCCAAGTTTACCAGCCTCTTCAGCAAGTGCATTAGCTTGTTCCTGAGCTTGTTCAATTTTTGCTACATCTGAATTGAATTTAGTAACTTCGCTATCAAACTTAGCATTATTTGCTCGT
>CALIWM010000025.1:0-4016 GCA_938046645.1 uncultured Gemella sp.
TTTGTTTTTCTCAGCTTCTGCTTTTTCTTTTGCAACACGAGCATCTTCTGCTTTATTGTGTTCAGTGACTGTCTTATTATAAGCGTCAATTACTTTATTTTCTGCATCGACTTTAGCCTTACCCGCTTCGTTACGTTTAGTAATTTCTGCATTTTCTGCTTCAACTGATTTCTTATGATCTAATTGAGCCTTGTTTCGTTTAGCAATTTCTGCATTTTCTGCATCTACTTTTGCTTTGCCTTCTGCATTACGTTTGCGCACCGCTTCATTATAAGCCTTCGCAGCTGCAATATCCTTGTTTTCTTTGCGTTTTTCTACAACATAAGTATCAGTTGCCTTTTGGTTGTCTTCTTTTACCTTGGTAACTTCTTTAGTATAAGCGTCATAAGACTCTTTAGTTGCTTCAACTTTAACTGTCTTAGAACTTTCAGATACTTGAGCATCTTTAAACTCAGCTTTTACCTTTTCTTTCGCAGTTGAAACAGCTTGATTGACATCTTGACCTGCTTTTTCAGCTTTATCATGCGCTTCTTTCAATGCTGCATTATCAGCATTGATTTTAGCATTTTCTTTTTTAGTTTCTTCTACTGCTTTTGCATGGTCTTCTTTTGCTTTTGCATAATCTGTAGTTGTTTTTTCAACTTCAGCTTTTTGTTTTGCTTGGTCTTGCGCAATTTCCGCTTGAGCCTTTTGAGTTTCAGTAATTGTATTCGTTGTTCCCTTATCAACAGGAGCATCTTGAACAACCTTTACACCTTCTTTTTGAGCTGCTTGTGCTGCTTGATTCACTTGACTATTGTCAACCTGTACAGTTACATTTCCTTGTGCTTGACCAGCTTGATTCAACTGATTTTGTTGTTCAGCTGTTTTTGCTGGTTGACTATCTGGTAAATTAGTAGCTGTATTTGCGGGTGCAACCGTTGTAGGCTCTGTTTTAGCGACTTCATCTGCTTGTACACCATTAGTTGTCGCTACAGCTAGTGCTGCAAGCCCTAAAATAACCCCACAAGTACCATAAGCCTTGATTTTGCGAATAGAGCCATACGTTTTTGTTTCATTTGATTTCATTTTGATTTCTCCTTAAATTTTATTAAAATAATTTTTTTAATTTTGTTCCTACTGCAAGCAAAGATAGACCAATCAATGATAACAGAGAACTAATCAGTGCTTTCTCACCTGTTTTAGGCAATGTCTTTAATTCACCTGAAGCAGTTGTCACGGAAACCGTTTGATCCGGATTAACTGTTGCGCCAATGGAAGCAGCTGAAACAACAGAAGTCGTACCATCTGCATTGGCAATAATTGGATTACTATCCTGAACCCCGACAATTGTAACTCCTGAATTTGTCGTGACTGGTTTGTTTGGTGCTACATCTTGCACCACTTGACCTGTAGCAGTTGAGGTTGTTCCAATTTGGCTTTTACCAGCTTGATTTGCTTCATCCGTTGTTTTGGGTTTTTCTTCAGGTTTTGGTTTTTCCTCATCCTTCTTATCTTCTGAAGAAGGTGTGCTTGGGTTCGGAGCTGGTTCAACAGGCTTTTCTGGTTCTGTTGAAGGTTCCGTAGAAGGATTTGTCGGATCTGAAGGAACAACCGGATCACTTGGTTTTGTACCAGGATTTTCCGGAGTCGGTTCAGCTGGCTTTTCTGGTTCTGTTGAAGGTTCACTTGGAGTTTCTGGAACTGGAAGACTTGGCTCTGCTGGTGTTTCAGGCTTTGGAGTCACCTCAGTAGAAGCACTTGGATCTACTGGAACGACTGGTGCATCCGCCAAGACCATTCCGGCATTGGCTAGTACAATCGTTGAAATACTTAGCATTGTTAGTAGTTTATTTTTCTTCATTTAGATTTTCCTTTTCTTTTATTTTTTTGATTTTATATAAGCTGTTTCTATTGGCTCTTTAGTAATGACAAAACCATAGGGGCTGGATTTCTTTTCTTTGGCAATGAGTGTTAATCGAACACTCTTAATTCCATCGTTTTGTTTTAAAGCAAGAACATAGGTTGCTGTATATTCGCCCGCTTCATAGCTGATTTTTTCAAGAATAACAGATTGCAAGGTTCCTTCTTTTGGAACTGTATATTTTGCATTCCCTTTATCCAAAAAATCAGTTAATAACTGTTTGTTATTAGAATAGTAACTTGGTATAAAGTAACGACTAAAAACATCCAATTGATGTTCCTGTTTTCGTAATTGAGTCGTTTTTTCTAACTCTTGATGCAAAAACTGAACTTGTCGAGTCGTTTGACTTTGATTAGTTAATATCCAAATGTTAATCCCTAAAGATAAACAAAGTAATAGGCTGGTTATTCCCAAAGCAAGATAAAGTTTTTTCATAGGATGAGAGGATTGCTTTTGTTGCTGAAACTCATCTCTTTGAATAGAAACCGCAGGGCTACGAATGCTTCCTTTACTATGGACTTCTTCTTTACTCGGAAACAGTGGAAGAGAAGTCTCGCTAACATCTAAACTAGCTCGATAGCTAGGAAAAACTTGATTGATAAAATAATCTCTTTTTTCATCATAGCTATATGTAGAGAAGTCAGGTGTTGTCAAAATAGATTCGATTAAAGGCTGCAACAAATTTTGATAACTGGCATCTATCAAAAGAGGTTGTACAAACACTTCTCCTTTCGTTGTAATTCCTCCACCTTCTCTTCGACAAACAGAAACTTTTTCAATCAGAAATGATTCATATTCTCGCTTCATTTCTTGAAAAAGAACTTCTGCTTGTAAAAAGGTGAGGTAAGGAAGGGTTTCATCAAAATGAAATTGACCTTCAGCTAGAATATTCTCATCTAGCTCCTCTATTAAAGAATTTAGCTTTTCATCTTCTGCTGGAGAGTTGTTAGGAGTCCAGGTAACTTGCACAAATAATTCATCTTTTATGGGACATTTCCTTGCTTTATTTAGAAGTTTAAATGCCATAACTACCTACTTTCTAACTTTTAACAAAGTTATAAAACCACTCTACAATACTTGGACCAGTAGATACAACGATGATACCTATAGCAATGGCTAACCAGTGCTTTTTAATAGCTGCTTTTATTTCTCGTCCTCCTAAGCTATAGACAAGACCAGTAACAACAAGTCCCAGTCCAAATAGAAAAATGCTGATACCTTGTATTTTAGTGATTCCTTGTTGTGCAAGGTTTTTACTTTTTTCAAACGGATCTGCTGCATACACAATATGAGCAGATACACCTGTTAAGAAAAGAGCAAGGGAGGAGAAATGGATTTTACTTTTATTTCTCACCTTAATTAGTTGTTTTGTCAAATATGATTTCATGATTTTCCTCCTTTATTCTCATTTGACTTCTTTATTTTAAGGGATAATAATTTTTTTGTTTTTAATGGGACAAATCAGAAAAAATTTTTCAGTTGAACAAATAGTTTGACTGATTTAAAACATTAAATTGCAATTGGCGAGGGTCTTTTCGGGGATTACTTTCTTCTTTTTCTCCTTCTACTCGAATATGAACAACGTACTGATGGGCTTTTATATTCGGAAGTTTTAAAATAATATCTGAAATAGGAGCTTGAATTTTTCTTTTCAATAATCGTTCAAGTGGACGAGCACCATTTTTAGAATCTGTTCCGATATCTACTAAATAATCCAGAACAGCTGGGTCATAAGATAAGAACAATCCCTTTTTATTCGTCCGCTCCTCGATTTCTTTCATATTTTTCTCCACGATTTCTTCTAAATCTTCTCTTTCTAGTAAATTGAAAATCACTTTGTATTCAATCCGATTTAAAAATTCAGGACGAAATTCTGTTTTGAGTTCAATCTCCATGCTAGCTTCAAATTGGATTTGTTCCCGTTCTGTTAAATGACGAAGACTACCTTTCATAGCCGCTTTTGTCAAAATCTTCTCTTGACCAATATTCGTTGTCATAATCACAATAGTATTTTTGAAACTGACTAATCTTCCGGTCGCATCTGTTAATCGACCATCATCAATCACCTGAAGAAGAAGATCATAGATGTCTGGATGAGCTTTTTCAATTTCAT
>CALIWM010000026.1:0-6260 GCA_938046645.1 uncultured Gemella sp.
TCTGCGGTTTATGAGAGTATTTCTTGGCATTGAGCAAGAGAGAGCCAGACCCCATAGTCGCATCATAGATGGTAAAACCTTGCTGGTCCTCACGACCCAAAAAGGCAATCTGAGTCATGAGTTTGGCAACTGGCTGAGGTGTATAAAACTCACCAGCTTTCTTGCCAGAGTCAGTCGCAAACTGACCGATCAGATACTCATAGGCATCCCCCAGCATATCACCAGCATGACCAGCCACATCTAGCACAGCCAACTCTTTCATGACCGCCGCCACCGTTTGGTTTTGCTTTTGCGGAGTCGCCCCTAGCTTTTTGGAATAGAGATCAATATCTTCAAAGAGGTTTTCATAGAGTTCATCACTCTGCTCAATATCTCGAAAACCCTGAGCCAAATCTTCCAACTGGAAAGTCCCCTCATTGACACGCGCTACTAGAGCCGTAAAAGTCAACTCAGGCTTGATACTATAGTTGAGTTCGTCCTTCATGACTGCAAGAAGATCCTCATGCGTATCCGCACCTCATAGTAGTTGCGATAGACCTCAAGGGCATCCTCAAGACTATCTGTCCCCTCCTCCATGGTCTCCGCCACGAAAAAGAATCTTATCTGACAGATACTTGTAAAAGACCATACCCAAGAGATAAGACTTATAGTCATTAGCATCCATCTTGGAGCGGAGAACATCCGCTGAGTTCCACAGGGTTGGTAGAGCGACTGGGACGTTTGTGTTGTTTCCATAATGTTTCTTTCTTTTTATTAATTCAAAGATCTAACTATCTGTCCAATAGTTTCATTTCTAATTCTTCAAAATATTTGTGACGTAATGTAATTTGTAAATCATTATTCATTGTAATACTACTTAAAGCTTTTTCTTTAAAGTTAGAAGCTATTTCTTTAATTTCTTTAGAAGCAATTATTTCATTTTTTAAGTTACAAATCTTTAAAATTGTCGAAAAATCTGAAGAAGCTATGCTATCTTCCACAATTTTAGTTATATTTCCTAATGTTACAGTTATATCAAATTTTTCTGATAAATTTTCTAAAAATGCTAGTGCATCACTCTCGGTTGGTTCTCTTGTTTCTATCAAATGACCTTCCATAAACTCATCTAGTCTTTTTTTCAAGGCGATACGTATTATTTTATCTTTATTTATTGTACACGAAGCAATAATAACTTTTTGGAGTCTATTAAATTTTTGCTCTTTATCCTGTTCTTCAGACTCTAAAACTGACTTCACTATTGCTTCGTCTACTAGAAGCATCTCTATTTCATTAAATGGTATAACAAAAATATTTTTCCTTTTATATTTTTCAATTCTTATCTCCTCCATCCAGTCATAATCAATAATACCATAAGCTATATTACCATGTATATGTTGTAAATTATTATAGGCTTTTGTATGCTGGATGACCTGTTTATGTCCTTGAACTGGTTTTACAAAACAAAATTCACTAAATAATTTGGAATATATCTGATAGTCTATACTAGTTTTAGTCCCCTCACAAAATAGGATTGGCTTTCTTGTCCCAGATACTTCAGTTAATAAGGATAAAGGCATTTCTTGTGATTCTTCTAATATCTCATAATCCAAATCATAAGGTGCTTCAAATTTCTTGCACCACATGTAACTTGCATTTGTTCTTGATTGAACAAAGTCCATATTATGTGAAGCAAAAATAAATTGACAATCAGGTCGTTCTGATATCAGTAAATCCCATAATTCATTATAGATAGCAGCATTTAGAAATGTTTCTGGTTCATCAACAATGATGTAACTATCTTCCGGAGCAAGAAGTACATTACCTATATAAAATAATATACAACGTTCCCCATCACTAAGCCCATTTATACTATATTTAGAGCCGTTTTTTTCAACTTCAACAACTCGATTATCAGGCTCAAGATGAAATGATATTTCAGGAAAAATTTTATTCCATATTTGCTCTACTCTATCCCATAAAGCTATAGATAACCCGTCCACCCCTCTAGATTTATCAGTCGCTATCTTAGCATAATTCTTTATCAAAAATGTTATTAGTTTAGTAAAAGTATTTGAAAAATCCTTTTCAATTTGGAAGGGTTGTAAATCAATTGTGTCATATTTAATATCTACTTCTTTTAAATCTTGAATATATTTTTCTTTAGTAATTCCATTACAATCATGAATAGTAGAAACAAAATATAATAATTTTTGAGCAGGCAAAATAAATATCTCATTTATATTATTTTTCCTTAATTCATTAATAAGACTTGATTTCCCTGAACCATTGGCTCCAATAATTATAGTCGTTGATTTTACTCTCGAAATAAAAGAGAAAAGTTTAATTATTTTAAAATTCTCTATAATTTGTGGTAACTGTGATTCATAATAATAATTGTCACTACCAAAACAATAGTATATGCTTTCTAACCAATTATTACGAAGTTTTTTATACTTTTCTGTTACATCATCAGATAAAAAAACATCATTTAATTCTCTTTTAATCAAATCAATGAGTAATAAAAAGTAATTATCTACAGTATTATATGAAGTCTTTTTCCCTTCTTTTTCATAATCAGGCAATCTGTAAAAATCATCATTAAGTCTGATCCTTTCAGATCCTATCCTTTCAATTAATTCATTAATAGGGCTATACATGATTCCTCCTTAAACAAACATATCCTGCAAGAGTTTCTTTTTGAGTGTTTCTAACTGAGAAATTTTTTCGTGGTGAGAATTGATAAGGTTATCGAGTGTGGAAAAATAGGCACCGATGGCTTGTTGTTCAGGGAGAGATGAGATAAGTACTTTTTTCGATAGTAATACCCTTTATTGATGTCCCTTGAAGTTGGGTAACCTCCTTTTGAAGTAATCTATAAAGCAAATATGCTGTGAACTCTATATTTGATTTAAGATTTGAGAGTGATAAAAAATCCTGACTTGTTGCGTATTCATGACGCATCACCACTAACTTCCCAACTCCAACTCTCGTAACAACCGCAATTGAATCTTTTGGTATTATTTTGGCTGATTAATTTTTCAAACCTTTCTCAGAAATACTTTTTTGAACTCTAATTTCAAATAAACAATTTGTCTCTAAGTCAGATGACTAAATCCAAGGAATATCCCCATCCCAATATTCCTGAACATTTGTATTTGGAGTGCCACCACTTTGAAAGTCATCAGCTAAATCATTAATTTCACGAAGCTCCCACTCATCTTCAAATCCATCCACACGAATCTCAGGAACAGTCTGTCCAGCTTTTGGAAACATCTTGGAAAGCATGGTCGCCTTGAGGGATTGGTAGTTTGTGAGATTATCTTTATAGCTAAAAAGAAGGTCATCCAAGTTGCGGAAGAGGGAACCAATAGCGGTTTGTTCAGGGATACTTGGAAGAGCTATTGGAGTTTCTAAAATATTTTTATTGTACAACCGCTTAATAGTTGTTCCTTCAATGCCTTGCCATTTTACTATGGAATAAAATTGTTTGAGAAAAGAATTATCTAACTGTTCATCGTGTTTTAACCAGACAATATTTGAATCTTGAAAATAGGCCTCTTCTCCTTGATATTCTACCGTCCGACCGATACTTCCTGAAGCAGAAATCAAAATATCTCCAATTTCAGGATATGGATATTTAGATTTATACTCCTCAAATTTTTCACGAGTAATAAATGAATCTGGTTCGCTACCAAAAGTACCAATTTTATAAAATGGAATCTCTCCAACTTCTGAAGTTTCCTCCCTGAAAATTCTCTTATTCATAGCTACTGAACCTAGATTCCCAAGTTTATAAGTTTTCCAAGAATCACAAAATTGTTTGAATCTAATTTTCGATTCAATTTTCATCATATCAATCTCCTAACAAACTCTACTAATGTGAATTATGAATTTCCACATATTATTCCCACACAAAGTAAAAAAATCATTGACTATTGTTTTATCAACTTGTATGTGTTAGTATAAAATAAAATGGAACTAAAATATATTTTTTAACTATATCAATTATACCTCTAGGAAGTAGTATTATGCAACATGAACATGAACCTAAACTGCAATTCCCTTCTAATGTAAAAATAATTAAAGCTAAAGATAAAATTACACAAAAAGAATGGAATGTTTTTTTTAATAGTGCTTGTCACAAAAGAAACGGCAAATATAAATTAACAGAAGAAAAGAAAGAATCCGATTTTATTTACTACTCAAAAGTTTTTAAAATTCAATCTGAACCTTCATTTATTACTGATTCTGGATTATTAGAAACTAAATATGGCTATTGCACTATTGTAAAATATAAAGAATATATCTTAATTAATTCTAAATTTTGTTCTCTTAATAAAGAGGTTATAAAAATTATTGGTACTGAACTTCCCTTTGAAGAATTCACAAAATACTTCACTAAAGATACGGCTGAATTTGAAAAAATTACACTTTCAAACTCCTCGATAATGTCAGGTATCAGAAGCAGAATCATTGAGGGGCAAAAACTCCAAGAAAATTTTCGACCAATTTATTCGTCCAAACATGTACTTAAAGCTTTTAGAGTCCTTCAGGATGGAGTTGTATTTTCTCAATCTCCATCAACATCCAAATTAAACTATCGAAATGGTAAGCTAAATGTTGAAAAATATATAGACTGGTGTAAAACTATTATTGATAGTATTAATACCAATAACAGTTCCAAATATTTTGATAACTTTGCAAAGCCTGTAGATATTTCAAAAATGAAAGAGTTAGTTCCTAAAATAATTTTTATCGATTTAAATTTTTTAAAAGACTATGAAGATTTGAGATTTATAACTCGTCAAGAAAAAGTTGAGATCGAAACTAATTATATCTTTAAATATTATAATGGTTTGTTTGAATTACAAAATTTTTCAAAAGATAAATATATAATCGATTACAACTATCCTTGCCTATTCAACAGTAAAATAAATAACGGTAAAATCAAATTTAATAAGAACAATTCTAGCTCTTTACAAAAAATTAAAAATGAAGATTATAATAGAATAAAGAGAGCATTTAAGACTAGTAAAAATAGGAAGTTAAAAATTAATAAGAACCAAAAAACTATTACTTATCATATTAAAGATATTGATGTTTCTTTTAGATATGAAGATGACTATAAAGAAATATCTTTAAAAGAATTAATTGAAAATAATTCAACAATCCTTTTTGATAATTCACAATATTTTTATTATAAAAAGACCTTATTTCAAGACTCTCAATTAAATGATTCTGGATTTTTACGTTATTTCTTTGAAGAAGATAATATGATAAACGCTAGTTCTGAAAAGGGTATATTTAGGGAAGATTCCGTTAGATTTTCTGACAATTCCATATTTGATATACTAGAAAAAAAATTACAACTTTTAGGATATACTGATATCATTTGCGATGATTTAGGTTATGAACGTGCGGATTACATTGCTTTCGATGAAAATCGCTTAGGTTTTTACCATGCGAAATACAAACAAGTAGATATTGAACGAGGTAAAAAATCTGCATCTGCATTACATGATGTAGTTAGTCAGGCGTTAAAAAATCTAGTTTTTCTAGATAATATCGAAAATATTAATTTAGAACAAACATATCAAAATAAGTGGTCAGAAAGATATAAAAATAATAATATACAAACACAGATTAATCGAATAAGAGAATCTGCCAATTCTGATTCTATAGCAACAAGACTCAAAAATACAAATAGACAAATTAATGTCCAAAAATATATGGTTTTAGTTATAAATTTTATTTCAAAAAGTGAAATTAGTGACTACATACAAAATCAATCTACTAACACACAAATACAACAAATTGTTTGGTTACTCTCTTCTTTCATTTCTACCTGTCAAGAAATGAATATAATCCCACAGATTATATGCAAACCATAAATTAATTACTAAAACTAACAAGATAAAATCTTTAATCTCTCCAAAATGTGCCAACTACCAAAAATTTTATAATCATCCTACTGTTATTATCTTTAGTGTCTATTGTGAATACCTATTCCCCACACAAAATGTAAGCTAACATTATTTTTAAACTTAAATTATACCACGAAACCACAAAAATCCCCCTTAGAAATCAATTCCTAAGGGGTTGTTTTTATCCAGCTACTTGTGTAGTTTCTTCTACTTCTACTTTTACTTTCTTATCCTTCTTACTTGAACCAGTCAATCGTCTCTTACTATCTCGGATTGTATTGAGGTCTTTAAGGAGTTTGGTTAGGTGTTCCTTTTCAGGATAGGCTTCTGCACTGGCTGCGGTATAGCGCATAAAGA
>CALIWM010000027.1:0-4322 GCA_938046645.1 uncultured Gemella sp.
TGTTATTCACTTAAAAAACTTAGAACCTGTATTACAATTTTTACTATATGTTTTATTGACTTTCTCTATTATACTTCATATTAATATAATATGCAACAAAAAAGATTCACAAAATAAAAAAGCCTTACGGCTCTTTTATTAAAATTCTTCTTCTTCAGTTGCAATGTTAAATTTCGATACAATACCATCATTATCAAAATCGAAGACATCTTCACTTTCTTCCATATCTTCTTCTTCGATTAGAGCATCAACTTCATCATGTATATCTTCTTGTTCTTCTTCTCCAAGCTCTTCAATATCATCTTCATCATCGATTTCAAATTTTTGAACACTTGGCTCAACGAAGTTTTTAATATCTTCTACAAATAAACTGTCTCTTAATTTCCAACTACCATCTTCAACGCATACAAAACGTCCGTCTAAGTTTAGATCTGTGTAGAAATATGCTGCTTGTGCAGTAAATTCTTCCTCATCAACATTTCTTAGTGGTTTAATATAATCTAGGAAATCATAAATATTTAATTTTTCAATTCCCTCTTCTACCATATATGCATAACATAAATCTATTAGTGACATTTCCTTAATTTTTTCTGCGCTTAAATCTTTTAATTTTACCATTTATATTAGATTCCCTTCTTTTATATTTATTACATTTTTTCTGGAGCTGATACTCCGATTAAGTCTAAAGCGTTTCTTAAAGTTATCTTAACAGCAGTGATTAATGCTAGGTAACTTTGAGTTTGCTCTTTATTTTCAGTTATTACTTTATTATTATTATAGAATTTGTGGAACGAACTTGCAAGACTTTGTAAATAATTACAAATTCTGTGTGGTTCATAGTTTTTAGCTGCTTGTGCAACTATTTCTGGATAGTACGCTAAGTTTTTCAGTAAGTCTACTGAGTACTCATCTGTTAATAATTCATAATCACAGTTATTAACATCGTACTCAGCTTGTTCAGCTGCTTGACGTAAGATTGAACAAATTCTAGCGTGAGCATATTGAACATAGTATAGTGGATTATCACTTGATTGTTCTTTTGCCACAGCGAAATCAAAGTCTAAGTGACTATCTGCACTTCTCATTACTAAGAAGTAACGAGCAGCATCAGCTCCCACTTCATCTATTAAATCACGAAGTGTAATTGCCTTACCTGTTCTCTTACTCATTTTTACAACTTCCCCATTATTTAGAAGCTGAACCATTTGCATAATTAGAACTTCTAATTGCTCTGCTTTATACCCCATTGCAACAATACTTGCTTTTAGTCTTGCAATATATCCGTGGTGATCAGCACCAAGAACATCTAGTAATAAATCAAATCCACGATCTAATTTATTTTTGTGATAAGCTATATCACTAGTTAAGTATGTTAGCGAACCATCTGCTTTAATTAATACACGGTCTTTATCATCCCCTGTACCTAAAGCTGTTGTTTCTAACCATAAAGCTCCATCTTTTTCATAAACAAAACCTTGTTCTCTAAGAGATTCTAAAGCTTTGTCTACAAGACCATTCTCATATAATGATTTTTCACTAAAGAATACATCATATTCTAAACCAAAATCACCAAGGTCTTTTTTAATATTTTCCATTTCATACGCTACTGCATACTCACGAATAAACTCATTTAAATCTTCTCTTTCTAATAATGATTCACCGAATTCATCTTTTAGTTTTTGACCTAAAACTTTAATATCTTCACCGTGGTATGCATCCTCTGGCATCTCAGCATCCATACCCAGAGCTTGTTTATATCTAGTAATCGCTGAAATTACAAGATTATTAATTTGATTACCTGCATCATTAATATAGTATTCACGAGATAAATCATATCCTGATTTTTTCATTATTCTTGCTAATGAATCAGAATATGCAGCATTTCTAGCATGCCCCACGTGTAATGTTCCAGTTGGGTTAGCTGATACATACTCTAAAAGAACTTTCTTACCTTGCCCTGTATTATTTTCTCCATATTTACAATCATCTGCTAGAATTTTCTCAATTATACTTCCTAAACTTGATTTTTTAACATAAAAGTTAATAAATCCTGGTCCAGCTATTTCAATTTTTTCTACCGCTTCATCTTCTTCTATATTACTGATTATTTCCTCTGCGATAACTCTAGGGTTTTTACGTAAAACTCTTGTTAATTGCATCGCTACATTTGAAGAAAAATCTCCATTATCTGTATTTTTTGGAGTTTCTACGTGAATATCTACTCCATCAATTTCTAATTTGGCTAAAGAATTTTGAATTAATTCTACTATTTTATTTTTCACCAAAAATCCCTCCTAATTACCTACTATATATTTTTCACTAATATTTTCAATTTATTTTGCTGTTTATCATTACTTCCGAAATGTATATTGTACACTATCTCGTACAAAGTAAGGTTATTTTTTGTTTTTTTACTTATATTTACAAGCTGTGTTTCTAATTTCATTTGACCATATTGTGTACTGTAGTCATTGCTTGTTTTCGTATATGCTAAGTACATTTTTGAATCGTCTTTTTCTATACTAACACTTTCTTTTATTTTGTCAATAAAAATCTCTATTTTTTTGTTATTTTTATCACTATAGCTTATTTTTTCACTACTTATCTGTTCCGAAAAGCTTCCCACACAAGATTCCTCGTGTATTTTTTCGGAATCAACATAAGTCGTTATTTTAATTTTACTATCCATTAATACTCTCTAATTCCTCTTCAATTTCTAACCAAGAATTGTTTAACTCTTCTAATTCAGAATTCAGCTGTTTTAACTGCTCATTAAATTCTTGAGTTTTTATCATATCAGTATAAACTTCCTCTTTTGCAAGTTCATTATTTACAGCTTGTATTTTTTCTTCTAAAGTTTCAATTTTATTCATCAACTCATCACGAGTTCTCTCTAATTTTCGAACACGTCTTTTTGCTTCCTTATCTAGAATATAGTTATTTGCTTCTTTTTCAACAACTACTTCTTCATTCTGTTTAGTTAATTGTTGAGCTATTCTCTCTTGTTCTCTTTTTTCCAAATAGTAATCATAATTTCCTAAGTATACATTATGACCATTATCAGTAATATCTAGTACTTTATTAGCAATCTTATTAATGAAGTACCTATCGTGACTGACAAAAAGAATAGTCCCTTCATAATTTTTCAATGCTTCTTCTAATACTTGCTTACTCGTAATATCAAGGTGGTTAGTCGGTTCATCTAATATAAGGAGATTGTTTTTCTCCAACATCAGTTTTGCAAGTTGTAATCTCGCTTTTTCTCCACCAGAAAGATCTCTTACTATCTTAAGAACATCATCGCCTCTAAATAAGAATCTACCAAGCACTGTTCTTACTTCCGCTTCTTTCATTAAAGGATACTCATCCCAAAGTTCATTTAATATCGTTTTTGAAGATTCAAACTCCGCTTGTTTTTGATCATAGTATCCTAATGACACTTTACTTCCATATTGAACAGAACCAGAAATTGCTTTTTGTCTCTTAGCTATAGTTTTTATTAAAGTAGATTTTCCTATACCATTTCTTCCGACAACAGCTATTCTGTCACCTTTATACACTGAAAGATTATAACTCTGACCCACTTTAATTCCATTATAACCTACTTGTAAATCACTAATCGTAAGAACATCACGACCACTTTGCTCTTTAATTAAGAACTCTATACCTGCTGCCTTATCATCTTTTTTAGGATTATCGATAAGATCCATCTTATCTAATACTTTTTGTCGACTTTTAGCCATTTTACTAGTAGATGCTCTTGCTATATTCTTCTGAACAAATTCTTCTAATTTTTTTATATCCTTCTGCTGACTCGTATATTCTTTTAATTGTTTTTCATAATCTTCTTCATATTGTACTAAGAATTTTGAATAGTTACCTACATACTTTTTAAGTTTACCAAATTCCAAGTTATATACAACATTTACAACTTTATCTAAAAAATATCTATCGTGACTTACAATTACTATTGCACCATTGTATGCTGATAAATAATTTTCCAACCATGCTACATTTTCCATATCAAGGTGGTTAGTCGGTTCATCTAGAACCAGTAAATCAGGCTCACTAAGTAACAATTTCGCCATAGATAGCCTTGTTTTCTCTCCACCTGAAAAAGTACTAATTTTCTTATCAAAGACTTCTTTTGTAAAATCTAATCCATAAAGTACACTTTCTATCTTACTCTTATAATGATAATCCTTATGAGTTAATACTTCATTTTGTAACCTATCAAACTTATTAAGTAATGCTGGATCATTCTCAATATTTTCCGGAGTTAACTCAAAAGACAATTTCTCTAATTCTGCTTCCAAAGTAAT
>CALIWM010000028.1:0-7616 GCA_938046645.1 uncultured Gemella sp.
TTCCTTCTTTATCCTTGAATGATGTCTTAACTTTTTCGTAGACGTGCTCTGTATCACCGTTTGGAAGTTTCTTAGTCTCTACGAAGCGGTAGCCTGGGATATCTTTCTTAGGAGTTGTACCTTCCTCAGTAGTTGTTCCTGGAATTACATTGCCATCTTTATCTTTATGAGTTGTTGTAACTTTCTCATAGATATGTTTTGTATTTCCTTTTTCGTCTACTTCAGTTTTAACAATCTTGTATCCTGGGATATCTTTAGTTTGTTTAGTTCCATCTTCTGTTGGTGAAAGTGGGTTACCATCTTTATCAACGAATGAAGTATCAGGACGAACTGTTGGAGTGTAAGTAGCTGTTACCGGTGTACCATTCTTATCTACACGTTTAACAGTTACGCCTGTTGCTTTACCTACGAAGTCAGGTTCTGGTGTGAAGGTTACTTTACCGTTTTCATCGATTGTGTATGTTCCTTCACCTGGTACTTTCTTCTCAGTTGTGCCATCGTCAAATGTTGGTTTAACTGTTTCATCGATTTCAACTGGAACTTCCTTACCGTTGATTGTAACTTTGCCACCTTCAAATGTTGGTGTTCCTGATTGAGGTTGTCCTTTAGGACCTTCTGATTCAGTGTCTTTTGAAGTTGGTGTTACTGGAACGACTACTGGAGTGTATTTAGCTGTGATTGGTGTGCCATTCTTATCCACACGTTTAACAGTTACACCTGTTGCTTGACCAGTGAATGTTTTCTCTGGTGTGAAGGTTACTTTACCGTTCTCATCGATTGTGTATGTTCCTTCACCTGGGATAGTTTTTTCAGTTGTGCCATCGTCGAATGTTGGTTTAACAGTTTCGTCGATTTCAACAGTTTTTTCTTTACCGTTTACTGTTACTTTTCCACCTTCAAATGTTGGTGTTCCTTCTTGAGTTGCACCTTGAACATTTGTAGTGATAACATCTGAACTTGTTGGTGTTGCTGGTTTAACAACTGGTGTGTACTTAGCTGTTACTGGGGTGCCGTTCTTATCTTCGCGTTGAACTTTGACACCTGTTCCTTTACCTGTGAAGTTCTTTTCTGGGGTAAATGTAATCGTTCCATCTGGAGCTACTGTGTATGTTCCTTCACCTTCGATAGTTACTGAATCAACTGGATCTCCTGTTTTTGGATCTACCAATTTAGCTGGTTTATCTTCGTTGATTTCAACAGTTTTCTCTTTACCATCGATTGTTACTTTTCCACCTTCAAATGATGGTTTACCTGTTTGTTTTGAACCTTGAACATCTTCAGTTATAGCGTCTGTTCCTGTTGGTGTTGCCGGTTTAACTTCTGGTGTGTAGGTTGCTTTAGCTGGTGTTCCGTTCTTATCTTGACGAACTACCTCAACACCTTTAGCTACACCTGTGAATTTTGGTTCTGGTTTAAATGTTACTGTTCCATCTGGAGCTACTGTGTATGTTCCTTCACCTTCTACAGTTAATGAGTCTACTTTATCTCCAGTTTTTGGATCTACCAATTTAGCTGGGACTGTGTCATCCATTTCAACAGTTTTCTCTTCACCATTAACCATAGCAGTTCCACCTTGGAATACTGGTTTACCAGTTTGAGTTGCACCTTGAACGTCTACAGTTTTAACTGATTCTGCTTCTGGTTGTGCAGGAATGATTGATGGAGTGTAAGTTGTAGAAACTTTTGTTCCATTTGTATCCTCACCTTGAACTTCAGCTGGCAACACTTTACCTGTGTAAGATTTGTCTGTTGGTGCGAATGTTACTTCTCCTGTTGCTGGATCGATTGAGTATGTACCTACTTGAGTTACTCCATCTTCAGCATATGCTGGAGTTGTTTGTCCTGCTGGAACTTCATTTCCTTCTTTATCTAGAAGTTTGTATGAATTCTCTTTAATTGGAGCAATAGTATCTCCAGGAGCAAATGTTGGTGTTCCTTTTTGAGTTTCACCTTGGATAGCTTCTGATTTAGCTGGTTCCGCTGTTGGTGTTACAGGAGTGATCTTCGGTGTATAAGTTGTTTCTACAGCTGTTCCGTTTTTATCTTTAGCTTGAACACGTACCGGTTGTACATCTCCTGAATATGTTTTGTCTGATGGCTCGAAGACTGCAACAGCTTTTCCATCTACAGTTTTAAGAGTGTACTTACCAATTACATTTCCTTCTGGGTCACGAGCTGGCACTTCAGTAGCTGGTTGTCCATCTTCACCTAGAAGAGTGTAAGTAGCTGGATCGATATCTACAGCTTTTTCTTCTCCAGCAATTGTAGTTTTTCCGCCTTCAAATGAAACTGTGCTTTCTTGAGTCTTACCTTGAACATCTTCACTTGTAGCTGGTTCTGCTGTTGGCGTTACGCCTACGATGTTTGGAGTGTAAGTAGTTGAAACTTTTGTTCCGTTCTTATCTTCTGCTTGAACCTTAGCTGGTACAACTTTACCAGTGTAAGATTTGTCTGTTGGTGTGAAGGTTACTTCACCTGTTGCTGGGTTTACAGTGTATTCCCCAACTTTATTTCCTTTTTCATCTAAAGCATCAACTGGGCCAGTTGCTTCTGTTCCATCTGCATTGAGAAGTTTAACAGAGTTCTCTTTAATAGGAACTTCTGTATTTCCTGCTGTGAATGTAGGTATTCCTTTTTGTGTTTCACCTTGAATACCTGTTGAAGTAGATGGTTCTGCCGTTGGAGTTACACCTGTTACAGTTGGTGTGTACTTCGCAGTAGCAGTAGCTGTTACAGGTTGCCCATTTTTGTCTTGACCTACTGGTGCTGTTAATGATACATCAATACCTTTAGCAGTTCCTGTAAATTGTGGTTCTGGCGTAAATGTTACCGCTCCTGTTTCCGGATCGATTGTGTAAGTTCCCTCACCTTTTACAGTTACAGTTTTCTCATCTGTTGGTTGTCCAGTTGCTGGATCTACCAATTTAGCTGGATATTGTGCACTTGGTGTTACCGCATCTGGTGCTGTTCCGTCACCATCTTTATCTACATCAATTGAGAATTTAGGTGTTTTCGTTTGTGGTTTACCTTGGATATCTGTTGATTCTTCAGGTGTTCCTTTGATTTCTTTTGGAGTTACTGTTGGAATGTAACGACCATCCATAGATCCTTTTGCTGCAAGTCCAGCTAATTGAACTTCTTCACTTACTAGGGTTAGTTGATCTTTAGCATCTCCTTCACCACCGACGATTTGACGTCCTTCATTACCCCAACCAGTAGTGTTACCATTAACGTCTGTACGACGGATTGAGATACCATCTGCTGTACCTACAAAGTTTGCTTCTGGAATGAATTCTACATCTACATTTGCACCGTTGTCAGTAATCTTATATTTACCTTGACCTGGTACTACATAGTATCCATCTACTAGGTCAGCATCTGTTACTAATGTACCATCTGGTTTAACGATTTGTGACTTAACAGTTGTATCAATAGCATTGTCTTTATCAAAATCATAGTTCTTTTGACCGTAGGCGTTAAATGCTACAGTAGAATGCTGAGTTGCACCTTGTACATCTGTTGTTTCTCTCTTAGTTCCACGAGGTGGGACTGTTTGTTGGATTTGGAAGTCTTCTACCTCACCTGAGTAGGCAATACCAGTAGCTTCCTTAACGTCAGCTTTATCGTATGCAATACGCAAGCGAGTAGCTAGCTTAGTAGCACTTGTATCTACGTTTTGGTAGTCGTTTGTCCAAGTAAGTGTTACTTTTCCATCTTGTGTAACTTCTGATACACCTGCAGCTTCACCTTCATCGAATTTACCATTGTTATTAAAGTCAATCCAACCGTTAACGTAAGCTTTAGCTTCTCCGTCAAGGTGGGCATCGAAAGTCATTGAGTAAGTTCCATCGTTAACTTTTTTCAACTTATAGTTATCATTTGGAGCAACATCATCACCCATCAATTGACGAGCACCTTCATCTGCAGCACCGATACCATTGACATCATCGTAGATAAAGGCACTTGCACCTTTAATTGGAGTTGTACGAACGTCAACGTCAGCTGGAACAGATCCTAAGTATGGTTGGTGTTGTCCATCAGATTTAGAGATAGAGTGAGCTACTCTTCCGTATGAAGCAGGAGCATCTCCTTCATCTAAAACCATGAATCCTAACATAGAACCTTGTTGACCTGCAGAAAAGATATACATACCAATGTTTTTAGCATTACGCGTCATTACTAATGGAGTAGAGAACCCTGAATCACGGTGAGTTGAAACCGGTCCAAAAATTTGTGTTCCTAAACCATCTACATGGTATTTCCCATCAGCTGCTTTCATAGCGATAACAGTATCAGATGTCACAGTTGTATTAAAGAAACCTGCCGCTTTGTCTGCTTTGAATTTTTCAAAGGCTTGTTTCCCTGAACCATTGAGAGTATATTCAACTCCAAGTTGTCGACTTTGTCCGTGTCCTGCAGAAGGCAATGTTCTGTTTTCATAAGTTTCTGCAGTATAAGAACGAGCCGTGCTATGTCTTGGTGTTGTGTTTGATAATTCAGTTACTAATTCAAATCCATCTCCATCTGTTTTGTAGATTTCAACTTCTGACGAACCAGCTTCTTCCCCTGTTAAGAATACAACGTTGGCTGGAACTTCTGTTCCATTTAAAGTAGCTTTAACTGAGAATTCTACCCCAACGTTAGCTCCATCTTTAACAGATTGGATAACTGTTTTACCTTTAGTATCCATTCCGTTTGTTTTCGCAACAGAGTAGCCTCCTTGTTTTACTACTTTTAATTCAGCTGGATCACCATTTTTATATTCATTCACAGCATTAGCATCGTATCCTGCTCCACCACGTTTTTTATACTCATCAGTTGAGTTGAATGGTGCTAATTTAGTAACTGTTAAGGTTACAACATATCCTGGTGAGATTTCTTGTGTGAATTTAGTTCCTACTTGAAGAGTATCTCCTGCACCAAGATTTTCTACTGTTGCTTTACTGTTATTGATATCGAACCATTTAATTTGTTTAGTTAAACGTTCAGTGTTTTTATCTGCATACTTCTTCCAGTGATTGATTTGCTCATCTTCTGAAAGAGGTGGCTCTGTTACAGTTTCAGCAACATCAGCTAATACATATGAGAACTTACCATCACGGTTGATTCCAGCATTTTTCAATTCGTTATATACTGCAAGGATAGACTCATTAAGGCGTTCCAATTGAGCATCTACTTGCTCTTTTGTAACACTCTTATCGGCCAAAAGAGCTTTTGTTTCAGCAAGAACTGCTTGGTTTTTAGCTACCGCTGCTGTAACTGCTGCCTTATTTTCTTCTTTGACGTCAGCCTTAGCAAGTTCAGTCTCAGCCAATTTGTTGGTTACTTCAGCTTCTGACGATACTTGTGTAAGTGTTGTTGTTGCGACTGAAAGAGCTTTTTCAGCTGGAGTAGCAGTTTTTTCTGCTTCAGCTTTCGCTGCTTCCTTATCAGCTGCTTCTTTCTTTTCTAAGCCAGCCGCATCAGACTCAGCCACTACGGTGCTCAAAGCTACAACAGTTTCAACTTGTTTGTCTACTTCTACTTGACTAGCATCTTCTTTTGCAAGAGTCGCTTTAGCTGTTGCCAATACATCCTTAGCTGAACTAACTACTGAAGCGTCTGCGTATTTAGCGTTAGAAAGTTTTGATTCTAAAGCAGCAACTTTAGCTTCAAGTGTAGCTTTGTTTGCTACTTTAACTTCAGGTTTCACCTCTGTAGCTTTTTCAGTTTCTGGTTTTACAGTTTCTGGTTTTACAGTTTCTACTGTTTCAGCTTTAGGCTCAGCCTTTTCCTTCTCCTTATCATCTTGACTAGGAGCAGGTGTTGAGATAGCTGTTTCAGCTGATTGCACTTCAGTCGCTGATACCGCACCATTTCCAAGGAACATCAAACCAGCTGCAATGGCTACTGATGCTGCTCCAAAACTATATTTACGAATACCGTAACGAATGTACTTTTCTGTTCTAAAATCTTGTTGTTTGCCTTTCATTGAGACTAACAACCTCCTTTTGTTTTATATCATGTTCATAGATATAGTAAAAATTAAAACCCCTTCATTTCATTCATAAACAAAGAAATTCTTCCGTATACTACTTTTCTTCCAAAACATGTATATTCATTCTATCACACTAGCTGTCAATATTCAATTTATTTGCTTGAAAACAACATGAAAATTTCAATTTTTATCTATGCCCTTATCTAAAAAACAGTAAAAATTGTCTGAATTATATAAAAAATCTACATTTTTTAACTTTTTCCACTATTTTTTGACATTTCAACATATTTTCGAATCCGCTTTCGTTGTATAAATGTATATTATTTTGAATTAAATTTCATTCCTATATATTTTATTTTTTGTATATTTATTAATTAAATCTGTTTGATTTTTTTCAAAAATCCTTTATCATCTGTATTTTGATGTTTAAAACTATCTTGAACATCAATCTCAGCTAAATTCATTTAGAATTTCTGATTTAGCTTTTAAAAATTCTCATTTAAAGTTAGCTAAGAACAAAAAAACCGATGAAATAAATCATCGGTTTTCTTTTTGATGTGGATTAGATTAACAAATTACAAATTAGAAATCTTAATCTTCTTTCTTCTTGCGAGATACTAGACCAAATCCACTCAAGACTCCAAGAAGTCCAAGTGCCGCAAGGCGGGCATTGTCTTCTGTACCAGTATTTGGCAATTCTTTTTGACCTTCAACATATTTAGGTGTTGCTGGTTGTTTTGGTTGCTCAGGCACTACTGGCATGTCTGGAGTTACTGGTTTCTCAGGGCTTGTTGGCTCTTGTGGAGAAACTGGTTGTACTGGTTGACTTGGTTCAACCGGTCTTGGAGTTGGCATCTCAACTTTCTTGAAGATATGTCTGATATTTCCATTTGGATCTGTCACAGTCTTCACATATTCATAACCTGGAATTGTTCCTGGCTCTTTAGAACCTGGCTCAGTTGGTTTCAATGGATTTCCTTTTTCATCTGTCCAAGTTGTTGTAATTTGTTTACCTGGCTCTGTTTGAGGAATAAGTGGTGTTGAAACTTTCTCATAAACGTGTTCTGTATCGCCGTTTGGAAGTTTCTTAGTCTCTACGAAGCGGTAACCTGGAATTTCTTTCTTAGGTTGATCCCCTTCTTCACTTGGATAGTTAGGAATTTCTTTGCCTTCCTTATCCTTGAATGAAGTTTTCACTTTTTCGTAGATGTGTTTTGTATTTCCATCGTTATCCGTTACAGTCTCCACAAATCTGTATCCTGGAATCTCTTTCTTAGGAGTTGTTCCATCTTCACTTGGGTATCCTGGAATTTCTTTTCCTTCTTTATCTCTAAAGATTGTTTCTGGGCGAACAGTTGGTGTGTAAGATGCAAAAATTGTTTTACCATTTTTATCTTTTCTAACAACTGTTACGCTGTTTGCTGTACCTACAAATTCTGGTTCTGGAGTGAAGGTTACTTTTCCATTTGGATCAATAGTGTAAGTTCCTTGGCCTGGTACAACTTTTGTAGTTGAACCATCTTCAAATGTTGGTGGTACCTCTTTATCAATGTCTCCTTCAAATACTGGAGTTTTTGATTGTGATTTACCTTTTGGTCCTTCAGATTCTACATCTTTAGTTGATGTTGCTCCTAGAACT
>CALIWM010000029.1:0-5598 GCA_938046645.1 uncultured Gemella sp.
CACTATTCCATATAAAATTATAGCTATCCCCGCAAATACAGAAAATTGATCAAATATATTAAGTTTAAATTTAGATAGTTCTTCTGCTGTTTTGTTAATATCAACCACATGTCGTGGGTTTGTTTCATCCTCTGTAGCTTTATCTGAAACTACCGCTACTATCTTATAAGATTCAATATTATCAGCTAGTATATTTCCATTTCTATCAAAGATTTTACCACGATTTGGCTGTAAACTACTATCTATCTTATACTTTTTATCTGCTAATTCTGAAAGATTATGTCCCCTTACAGTTCCAATTAGCATCATTTGTCCTATATTTAATATTAATATCCATACAAAGAAAAAAACAAAAATTAGAAAAAATACAATTTTTGTTCTTTCTCGAGAGATATAATCTTTTCTTTCTAAACTTCTTCTATCTTCCAAAAACTTTAAAGTTAATATTTTCTTAAAAAGTTTTATCAATTATCTCACTACCTTTATACTATCTTTTTGAGTTTTCATTCCTACCGTCTCAGCAATTTTTTTAACTCTTTCGTAAGATGATAGATTGTTTATCATAACTTTTTGTTCATTATTATTTTTTTGTTTTTCTGATATTACAATATCATTTTTTTGTTGAGAACTTCGTAGTGAATAAATCTCTCCTTTATAGTTTAACATAACTACGTTGGCAAGTAAAATAACTCCTACAAAAACTCCATATGCAGTTTTTTCTAATAAATTAAACTTTACTTTCTCTTGTACTTTTCTTACTCCATATTCGCGACTATATACCTTTAGTGTAGCCATTTTCTTTCCTCCCCTCTATTTCGTCTGAACTTGTGCAACTCTTAATTTTGCACTTCTAGATCTGTTATTTTCTTCTAATTCTATATCACTAGGATATATAGGTTTTCTTGTAATTACTTTTAATTTAGATAAACTTTCTTCTGGCATAATAGGAAGATTTTTTGGAATATCTTTTGATTTAGAATAAGAATTGAATATCTGTTTACAAATTCTATCTTCTAGAGAATGGAAGGTAATTACAGATATTCTTCCACCTACACTAACGATATCTATTGCTTGTTCTAATGAATCTTCGAATACTGATAATTCATTGTTTACAGCAATACGAATTGCTTGGAATACTCTTTTTGCTGGATGTCCACCAGTTCTTCTTTTAGCAGCAGGGATAGATTCTTTTATAATTTCTACTAATTCAAAAGTAGTTTCTATAGGTTTTTGTTCACGTTTTTTTTCAATATTTCTCGCTATTTGTTTAGTGAAGTTTTCTTCACCATAGCGATAAAATATTTTTACTAAATCATGATAACTATATTCATTAACAACTTCATATGCACTAATTTTTACATCAGTATCCATACGCATGTCCAATCTTGTATCATAGTTATAACTAAAACCTCTTTCTGGTGTATCTAACTGTGGTGAAGAAACTCCTAAATCATAAAGAACTCCATCCACTTCGTGCACACCAAGCTCTGCTAATTTTTCTTTTAAATTAACAAAATTAGATTTAATAAAGACAACTTTATCACTGTATTCAGCTAATTTTTCTTTGGCATTTTCTATTGCAACATTATCTTGATCAAATGCATATAGTTTACCATTTTTTAATCGCTTTAAAATTTCTAAACTATGGCCTGCTCCACCAAGAGTACAGTCTACATATATACCATCTTCTTTTATATCTAAGCCTTCTACAGCTTCATTTAATAATACACTATAATGTTTAAACATTTTCATCCATCCTAAAAATCAAAATCTTCTAATTCTTCTGCTATTTCTTCTACGCTAGCTTCACTTTCAACAAGTAAATCTTCCCAGCGAGTTTTATCCCATATTTCTATCCTATTTGATAAACCATTTACAACACACTCTTTATCTAAAAAAGCATGTTCTATAAGAGCGTTTGGAATATTAATTCTTCCTTGTTTATCTATTTCAACTTCAGTGGCTCCAGAGAAGAAGAAACGTTGGAAAGTACGAGCATTTTTCTTAGTGATAGGTAGTGATTTAATCTTACTTTCCACCTTTTGCCACTCTTGTAGTGAATAGCCAAATAAACAAGAGTCTAGACCTCTCGTAATAATAAATTTTTCACCTAGTTCATCTCTGAACTTTATTGGAATACTAAGCCTTCCTTTGGCATCCATTTTATTATTGTATTGACCAATAAACACTACTTCTCACCACCTTACTTTTATAATTTACCACATTTCCCCACTTTTTTCCACTAATTTCTAAAAAAAAATGAATTTTTTTGAATTTTTTACCATAAAAAAAAAGAAGAAGCATTTTTAAACTAAAATGTTTAAAAATGCTTCTTCTATTAATTATAATACTCTCTTTCATTCTCACCATCTAAGAAGTGAGAGGCGCTTAAAGAATGTATTCTTTCTACTATTCTTAAAGCCTTTGTTTTGTCCACTGTTGTTCTTCCATTAGATAACAATTCTGCTAAATCATCAATGCTTAAATTAGATGAGAAAAATGTTGGTAATTTTTCTGCTTCTCTATGATTAATAATCGGACCAAGCACTTCATCACGAATAAACTCCGTAATATTTTCAGCACCTATATCATCAATAATAAGAATTTCTTCGTCTCTTATAAGATCAATACATAAATCATAACTGTTATTACTAATCTTTGATTTTATTTTTCTAATAAATTCAGGATAGTATAAAATTGCTGGTTCTTTACCATTCTGTTTAAAATAATTGTAAATACATCCCATCAAGTATGTCTTTCCAGTTCCTGTAGGACCATACACATATACACCTCTTGTACTTTGCTTATCAAGTATACTCATACAAGTGTTGATAATTTCTATTGCTAATTTAGCTTTTTTACTATTTTTTGATAAGTTATCAAAAGTATATGTTAGTACTCTCTTTGGAATAAATTCCGTCTTAATTTTATTCGATGTTTTTTGATTTTCAACTTTTTGTTTATATTCATCAGTCTCTTGATAAACTATATTAACCTCTTTATCACTACAAACTAATTTTGGTCTATGCTCAATATTTAATAGTTTATCTTTTGAAATATAATATTGATAAAATTTTTCAAGATTATTTTCAACGTCAATTTTAGAAAAGTTATTATCACGAATAAACTTAATTATCTCTACATCACTTAGAACTTTTTCTGTGATAAACCTCTTAAATGAATTTTCTGTATTACTTGATACTATGTTGGATAATTTTTTCATTATACATCCCCTTTATTATATAATACTTTCATCAAATCTTTAAAAGTATCCTCATCTTCTTTTGTAACCACTCTATCTTCTGCCTTCTTCATTTCATTGAAGTTGTTTTTCCTATTTTGTAAATATTCAGGAAACGGAGCATGATTTGATTTTCGATTATTTGAATAAGATTTTTGTGTACTCTTATTAGTGCTAAAAGCTTTAGTTTTCTGATTTCTATTAGCTCTAACAAAATCTATAGCATCTTTAGCTCCAAATAATTTTTGAGCACTCCATGTACTTGCAATTTTATCTATATAATTTATATGTGGTATTGAATTTTTACCACTTTGCTTAATAGAATACTCTAATAATATATTTAGTACACCAGTAGGAAAATTATACTTACTTTGTAACTCTTCAATATTTTTAGCATCTATTTTAGAGAGTACTATTCCTACCTGCTTATTTAAATATTCTACAAAATTAGTATTATCAACTTCTTTAGCGAATTTTTCATCTTCAGTTAACTGCTCTTCTTTTTCACCAACTAGATTTTTATTTATCATACGATCAAGAGTCGGTACTTCTTGTTTTCTAACATTAACATTTAGTTGAGCGATATAATCACTAAGAACATTAATATTAATCTCGCTAGCTCCATTAGAAATTTCTACAGATTTTTCTATAGCACTAGCCATATCTTCTGGAGACATTTTATAAATATGAGCTAAACCTAAAATTTTATTTTTCACTTCTGGATCTGATATTACATCTGTTAGGTAGCTATTAGCTAAATAGAAATTTAATTTATCAAAATCAAAGAAATATTCATCAAAGTTTGGACCATTAATACTTTTACTTGTTATATAATCAAAGCTGAAATCATTTAGATTTTCTAAACGGAAAACGTCAGAAAATTTTGCTGAAATATCCTCAAAGCTCTTAAAGCTTACTTTATCTAAAGAATAATAATTTACCAAATCAGAATAATTATTAGACCCCAATGTGTTTTCTAATAATTTTGCAAGCACTGGTGTATTAAAAAATTCTTCAAAACTTAATGCTTCTTTTATCTTGTATATAAACTGTCCAATACCATTATTATCAAAATATAATGACTGTATTAAACCCAAAGCTTCTAATTTTTTTCTTGCAATTAAGAACTTATTGTCTGATAAACCTAGATTATCAAGTATATCATAATGCAGATAACTTTTAGATAAATTTTTATCACTTAGCATCTTACTACCAAAAAAAGTATAAAGGCTTATTGCATCATTACCAAGTAACGGTAAATATAAGTTATGTAACTCTTTACTTCGTTTTGATGTATCAAAATCATTATAAACACAATAATAATCTTTAACAGAAAATCTATTATTCATGATTATCATCCATTACTTCAATAATGATTTGAGTATACTCTAATGCGTATATAAAATTCTGATTATAATCATACTTGATTTTGTCATCGTTTCGAAGTGGTGCAAAGAAAGATTTTACTAAAATAGGATAAATATTATCTAATAATAATTTTGCATTATCATTCTCATAAAGTGCTCTTAGGAAATTAAACACTTTATATACAGAGTTAAGAAATTCTTCTTTATTAGGAGTACTAATATTAGTATGACTGTCGATAATAGTTGAGAAACTAAGAATATTCTTCTTATCATTTTTTGTTACAAAGGTTCTTAAATCATCAATAAGCTTATACATATAATCAAAGAATATCTCATGATTTTCTAAATAGTCATTATTAATTATCTTAGATTCATTTTTTAATAATAACTTATTAATATTATAGTCAGTAACGAATAAATAAATCTTATAAAGATCCGAAAATTCAACATCACTTAATTTTAGGTAATCATGAACAATACTATTCAAGCTCTTACCTTCTTTATAAATATTATAGATAGTATTTAACCAAATAAATTCATCAAGATTTTCTTTTTCAATAAGTGTAATTAAATAATTGTTAAAATTATACTGTTGTTCTTCTTCAAAGATTATTGAAATTCTACTTTCAATTCTAGTAAGAATTAAATTAAATTCTTTTTCCAATTCTTCAGAAAAATTATTGTCATCAAAATCTGGTTTTAATGATGCTTTTATACGCTTAAACTCATCACTACTATTATCAAAATTATCAATTCTTTCTTGATAAACCTCATTATATCCTGGTTTTTGTGAATGATAATAATTTTCTATAGCTTTATTAAATTCTAATACTTTTCCTAAGATTTTAATATATGCAACTTTTATATTTTTATTATTAGATATATTATTAATTAATTTTAACGCACTTAAAATGTCTTTTTTATTTTCACTAGTTAACACTAATGTTTTCTCATCTTCTAAATAAAACATTCCCAAACCTCCAAAAAAAT
>CALIWM010000030.1:0-2107 GCA_938046645.1 uncultured Gemella sp.
TACGCATAATAGACCACATCTATACATTTTACTGTTCCTATTAAATTTGAAACAGGTATAGAAAAACGTGTTATATAGTTTGTGAGTTCCTAAGGTTTATATATTAATACAAGCACTACTCAACTCCAATAAAAAAAAGCCGTTGTTTGGTAGTGCTATTTGTGCTGTAAAAACGTAATTCTCACTTTCAAATGGCGGTTCGTTGGAGGTCGAAGTTGCCATGAGATATATTACATACAATCTTATTCCTGTTACTGGGTTCTTATCAAAAAAAGTTATCCACCAGCAATAGATAAATACGTCTATCGATGTGGTTTTATACATCATATAGCAAGAACAATTAAAGCATATAAACAGATAAATCAATCTGTCTATGTGCTTTTTTTGTATCTATGGATAATTTTTAAAGTTTTTTCAATTCTTAATGCAACAAATCCCCCTTTCACATTGGGAGTAAGAGTGAAAGGAGATAAAAGAGCAAAGCTCACTTCCTTTCAAAAGAAAGGGGGTGAGAAACATGAAACCATCTTCTTTTCAAGAGAGAATTGAACATCAGTTTGATTTTATCTGTATGCGAGCTATGGACGATGAGCGGAAGAATTATTTCCTTTATCTTTCAAGGCTGGCAAAGCGTGAAGTGTCCTTTTCGGATATTGGCGAATATCTCGTCAACCAATTTGCGACGACAGACAGCTATTCATCTGATTTTCAAATTTTTACGCTCACTGATGTTTCGGTTGGTATCGAAAATGATTTATTGAGTGAAGCACTAAAAGAATTGCCAGACAAGAAGCGTGAAATCCTACTGCTGTTCTATTTTATGGACATGAGCGATTCAGAAATAGCGGATTTACTGAAATTGAACCGCTCTACTGTCTATCGGCATAGAATGAGCGGACTAGCCTTAATCAAGAAGTTTATGGAGGAGGAAAACGAAGAATGAGAAAAGAATATTCCAGAATTCCATTCCCATTGATTGTAAAGGCTTGTGATGGCGATACAGAAGCGATTAACCAGATTCTACATTATTACAGAGGGTACATTGCTAAACGCTCTCTACGGTTGATGAAAGATGAATATGGCAATCAAAGTATGGTCGTTGATGAGGTCTTACGTGGACGAATGGAAACCAGGTTGATTACAAAAATCCTGTCATTTGAGATTGAGTAGCACCGATTTATCTCTCTTTTCGTGGAAGTGCGGACGAGCTTTCCATACTTCCCGATTGGGGAGGTTTGTTATTCCATCAAAGCATATTGTCTTTCAGTATGTTTTGATAGGCTGACAAGCCATCTGTTCTTTGAAAACTGAATAACAGCAGTCGAATACATTTCGATAAGAAAAGAGCCAACGGAGCTGACCGCCATGACCTGCCCTGTAAAGATAGCGAGCGATTCATGTCAGTGATCCGAGAAGTAATCTTTAGCAGGATTGCCAGCGAAGACATTCTTATCGTAATAATGATACTCCTGTATCGTCATAGTCCGAGCGTTAAAAGCGTCGCAGGCAATGAGTACAGTTGGACGAGAACCGTGCAAGGGTGGAACTCCCGTGAGCTTTGCTAAAGCTGTTCGATTGCTTGTAAAACTACTTTTATGAAATCTAACGTGTGATTGGGAAAGGAGGATTTTATGAAGCAGACAGATATTCCTATCTGGGAGCGTTATACCCTGACCATTGAAGAAGCGTCTAAGTATTTCCGTATTGGCGAAAATAAGCTCCGTCGTTTGGCAGATGAAAATAAAAATGCTGATTGGCTGATTATGAATGGCAATCGTATTCAGATAAAGCGAAAACAGTTTGAAAAAATTATTGATAAATTGGACGCAATCTAGCGTCGCCAAAGGGTCTTGGATATGATAAAATAGCATTAAGTCGTATCAAGGCTCTTTCCATTTTGGAAAGGAGCGAAAGCCATGTCAGAGAAAAGACGTGACAATAAAGGTCGCATTTTAAAGACTGGGGAGAGCCAACGAAAAGACGGAAGATACTTATATAAATATGTAGATTCATTTGGAGAACCGCAATTTATCTACTCATGGAAACTGGTGGCTACAGACCGAGTACCAGCAGGAAAGCGTGATTGTGTTCCTCTTCGGGAAAAAGT
>CALIWM010000031.1:0-2108 GCA_938046645.1 uncultured Gemella sp.
ACCTAAAGACGTAGTAGAACAAGTCGAAATTGAGGTTAAATATGAAGGGTATATTAAAAAATCTATTCAACAAGTTGAAAAACTTAAAAAAATGAATGAGATGAAAATACCAACAGATTTAAATTATGATGATGTACCAAGTTTAGCTTTAGAAGCAAGGGAAAAACTAAAAAAAGTTCTACCATTAACTATTGGACAAGCATCTCGTATATCAGGAGTTAATCCAGCGGATATTTCTATTTTATTAGTATATTTAGAACAACGTAGAGGAACAAATAATGAATAAAGAACAGTTTTATGCTGCAGTAAAAGAAAAGGTAGGGATAGAATTATCAGAACTTCAAAAAGAGCAATATAGTAAATACTATGATTTAGTTGTAGAATGGAATCAAAAAATTAATCTTACTGCTATTACCGAAGAAGATGAGTTCTATACAAAACATTTCTTTGATTCGATCTCATTGGCATTTTATAAAGATTATTCAAATATTGAAAGTATTTGTGATGTGGGAAGTGGTGCAGGTTTTCCATCTATTCCTCTTAAAATATTATACCCAAATTTAAAAGTTACTATTGTTGATTCTTTAAATAAACGTATTAAGTTTTTAAATCTAGTTAAAGATGAACTTGGACTTAATGATTGTAATTTTGTTCATGCAAGAGCAGAAGAATTTGGTCAAAATAAAGAATATCGAGAAAGTTTTGAAATAGTAACTGCTAGAGCTGTAGCAAGATTAAATGTTTTAGCTGAGCTTTGTTTACCATTAGTTAAGAAAGATGGTTACTTCTTAAGTTTAAAAGCTCAGAAAGCTGAAGAAGAGACTAAAGAAGCAATAAATGCAATAAAACTTTTAGGTGGAAAATTAGAGAAGGATCTTGAATTTGATATTGAAGGTGAAGAAAGGCATATACTAGAAATTCGTAAAGCCAAAGAAACACCTAATAAATATCCAAGGAAAGCTGGTACACCGAATAAAAAACCATTACTATAGAATATATTAAAGGAGCTGTTCCAAAAGTTCTAAATTTTAACAAAGTATATATGATGACTCATAGACGCAGTGGCTTATTGATATCTAAATTCGCTTTATAAAAGCTTTTTAGATATCTAATAACCTGTGCGGGGGTGACTCGACAAAATCGATTTCTACGAAATCACGATTTTTGAGTCACTCCCTTTTGTATATACTTTAATGAAATAAAAAAAGAAAAAAGGGAGAAATTTTCAAAAAATTCTTTACTTTTTTTTGATTTTATATTATTATATTTATTATATTAAAAACAAACAAGAAAAAGGAGGATATATATGTCAAAAAGAGTAAAGGATTTTCTTAATATTATTTTAAACGGAACTGCCTTAGGAGTGGTTGCTGGATTAATTCCAAATGCTGTTTTAAGTACATTGTTTAAGTACTTAGGAACTCTATTTGCACCGAACGTATTCACTACACTTTCACAAGCGATGTATTTATTACAATTTGCAATTCCAGTTTTAGTAGGAGTTATTGTAGGACAAAGTTTAAAATTCAAACCATTAGAGTCAGCAGTATTAGGAGCGACAGTCTTAGCAGCAAGTGGATCTTTAACTTTTAATGCACAAGCAAAAGCATGGACTGGGGTTCCAATGGGAGATTTATTTAATGTCATTTTAATTACAATTATTGGAGCTTTAGTAATTAACCTTGTTAAAGATAAATTCGGTGCTGTTACAATTATTTTCTTACCAATCACTGGAGGATTAGTGGCAGCATTAGGGTTAGTAACATTACCATATACTAAAAGCTTAACTAAACTTTTAGCATCAATCATTTTTGAATTTACAACATTACAACCAGGGTTAATGTGTATTTTAATAACGATGACATTCTCGTTCTTAATCGTTACACCTGTATCAACAGTTGCAATGGGATTAATACTATTTTCTAATGAAAACTATGTAGGAGCGGGAGCTGCAACATTAGGATTAGTTTCAGCAGCAGCGGTTTTAGCTATCGGTACATATAGAGCGAAAAGTAAAGGTGCTAGTGTGGCTATTATCTTAGGTGCAATCAAGCTTATGATGCCAAACTGTGCGCGTAAAGCACAGTTATTATTAACAATTTTAACAA
>CALIWM010000032.1:0-9574 GCA_938046645.1 uncultured Gemella sp.
GCTAATCGAGAAGCTGTCATCAAACCAAAAGGCTTCCGCTCCCCCTCTGGTAGACGTAGCTTATCCAAACTCCCCACAGGAATAGTCCATATTTCCTTTGGTTTAATATTGGTATACTGTGCAAACTGCTCTGTGAGAAGTCTTGTCTGAGCATCCGTCGAATTGATAATGTAATCTACCTCGTCAGCATGTTCAAACTGATACTCGTAATAGTTATTCCACAAGATATAGTCTTTTTCTGCAGGATTTTCACTGAAGTGGTCAGCATGAACGATAACAGCTAATTTAGCCTTCCCTTTATTAGCAAAAATTGGCTGCCCAATATCTGTCTCCCTATCCAAAATCAATAAGTCTTTGTCAGTTAACTCTAAACTTCTCATGAAATGGGCAACAAATTCCTGCTTGGAGTAGAAAACATGATTTGGAAAACGATAGATTTGCGTCTCCTGCTTGCCGTTCACCTCATCTATAATCTCTTCATAAGCTACACTACCGTCTTCATTAAGCCAGGTTCGTTGGTAAAGTCGAGCACGACCATCTACAGGACTATAATACTCAACAAAGTTCTTG
The DNA here is from genome assembly GCA_938046645.1 of uncultured Gemella sp. Classification (GTDB taxonomy): domain Bacteria; phylum Bacillota; class Bacilli; order Staphylococcales; family Gemellaceae; genus Gemella. The sequence goes on from CALIWM010000032.1 coordinate 571, forward strand.
ACGTAAGTATAATATTCCTTTTGAATTAGACAACCCCGTGAAACAATTTCTGCTCGCTCAATTAGCTCATTATCCATATCGCTAGCATAACAAGTCACAAAATCATTGTCTCCAAACATAACTCGGAAAGTTTTATTTTCAGGGTTACGGATAATCTCTAGTGGCTCTCTATCAAAACCAGCTAAAACATGAGCTAGAGTGTAGGTCGTAGGAGCAATTTCAACATCAGTGAAATACTGATAAAGCCAGATAACTTCAGAATCTTTGAATCCGATATTTCTGGTCAGATGCTCAATATTATCAGATGAAATAAAATCCATAAAGATGAATTTTGCATCTAAGCCCACACTGCGGAATAATTTTGCTCGATAGATTTGCGCATACTCCACTCCACTGCTCGCCCAGCCAATTCCCAGATTGATGTTATAAATTGTCATAAATCATATTCCTCTTACAAAAAGATATCGTCTTCGACTCTTGAAAGATGCTTAGTATTTTTCTCTTGTTGCTCTTCTTTGTTGTTCTCTTCTCTAGTTAGTTCCTTCTCAGAAGAAATAAAGTAATTAACAGGGACTGGACTTTCTGAACCAGTCTTTGCAACAATGTTTTCAATCTTTACAACTTCTATTTGAGGTAGGGAATCCTTTACCTTCTCTTCCTCACCCGCAAACAAGTCTAATTCTTCCTGCTCTTCTTTTTGCTCTTCGTCATCCAAAGGAGCTTCAAACAGAGTTGTAGCATCGATTTCTTTATCTAGATTTTCGTCTTCTAAAAAGTCATCAACCTGATTTAGAAGTTCCTTTATCTTTTCCTTTTGTAAATGATAGAGTCTTTCAGCCTCTAGACGTTTTTTTGTCAAGATATCAATCTCTTCCAGAATAGATTCGCGTATGTCCAGATAATCCTTTTGTGCTTTTTCTAAAACTTCCTTGGCTTCTTGCTCCGCACTTTTATGAGCTGAAATGACAAGTGATTTTGCATAAACAACAGCTTCACCTATCTCTTTTTCCTTTTCCCTCATGGAGTCAATTTTTTTACGCAAAGATTCGATCTTTTCATTTTTTTTCTGAATTTCACTATAAAATCCCTCTTCCAAGGATTCGATACAATCGTCGACTTCCTTTGCACGATAACGACCGAACAATGTTTTTCTAAGTCTCATTTTGCTCCCTCTATTCCTTATTTATCTAATATATACCACGATACCCATTGTAGCATAAAATAGCACGTATTACCATTATTTTCTAACTCTCCGACGCTAAATAACATTACAAAATTTGATACTCCATAATCGCTTCTTTATCGATGAACAATATCAACTAAATCAACGAAAATTTATAAAAGGATATGCACTAAAAATCTATTACTCCTTTATAGATAAATTCAAATATGCAAATTGAGATCAATGTAAAAGGACTTAGCCCTATGAAATACAGAACTAAATCCTTTACTTAAATGATGTGCCTAACTTTTTGGGAGCAGTACATTTTTATATCTGTGCATGTCAACATCTAAATTTCTTCTAGATACAAGCCTAAACATGTTACTAAAGAACCCTAGTAACAATTCCTCAAACTCTGATTCTGACCCGAAAATAATCTCCTCCTTACTTATATTAAAAGTTATTTCGTAAGCCTCTAGAACTGTATGAGTTATGAAATTATCTCCCTCATTATATTTCATATTTTCAATTTTGCTGATTGCTGATTTATCTGCAATATCGTCTTACCTAAAGCTACTATTACTTCTTAAATCCGTACAACGCTTAGAAATAGACTCAACTAACTCAGTCTCAAAATTAAACACTATTACCTCCCTCTTATACCTTAGTTTTCTGCCTCAGTCAGGCCAAACAACTCCATAACCAAGTTATCACTATCAAGATGTAACAATTTATTCTTGATTGAATCGAGTATTTTCCTAGACTAGTTAATTAAAATATAGAGAAATTAGAAGGTGAACCCTGTAAAATAAGGACAATATAAAAATAAATCATCATTCGAAAATCCTCCTCTATCTTAGAAAATCAAGTGAAAAATCATCAGCGATATTAACCTCAAACGGTGAGCTTTTCCCATAACATATGCCATTTTTTACTAGATATGCTTCAACATAATGACGTCCCGCATAACGAGTACTCTCTTTTCTAACTTTCTTCCCCTCAATTAATTCTGAACTATAAAAATCACCTCTTAAACAATTCGCATTTTCAGCTTCTTTACCTGTGTTAGTAACTTGCCACCATATTTCGTAATCTTTTAATCTTTTAGCTTGTACTTCAAATCTCAAATCTCCATGTTTATTTAATATCGTGCCGCTTTTAATTTCCTTCCACCTAAATCCAGAATGCAAATACTTTGCCTTAATTGAGACTTCTTCTTTTGAAAGATTTAGCCATTTTGACTTCTGGTGGTGTGGTATTAAACTTACACTGGTGATTGGTAGTTGATTTTCACAATCTCTAAATAAACTTCTCCTGAGATATTGAATTTTATCAAAATAAGATAAATTATGATTTCTGACATTAAAATCTGATTCTAATTGTTGTAACCAAATTTTAAAGAATTCAAAATAACTGCTATCTTTATCCCACTTGCTTGAAAGAACTTCTTCCTCATTTACAGGATTATGAACACAAGGCTTTCCATTTCTTATTTCTATTCCATCTTTCAAATGTTCTATAACATAGTTCATAATATCCAAAAAGTCACTGTTATACGAACTCGCTGACTGGTACTGTTTTGCTGCTAAAGTAGTAATGATGATAGAGCTTGGCTTATGCTCAATATCATCTGCAAAACAAACCTCAGCGTGTCTTTTCAGAATCTGTACAATCCTTTGCAATGGTGTTTTAACCTTATATTCGGGAATTTTTTCAATGGAAGCATAAAATCTCTTAGCAACTTCTTCTTGATATATAGAAAATTTTGAGACATCTCTAAACCACTTAGCATATCCTTTAGGATTACTTGTTTCCCAATCAGTAGATACTTCATAATAGTTATTATTACTTTTATCTGTGATAGCTATATACCCATCATCCTTTTCATTTAAGGGTACTGACGGTAAAATATCTATATGAAAATTGTTCTCATCAACATATTTTAATGTCCAACATCGCTTACTTTCCTCTGGGTCGTTAGACATCGATTGTGATTTAGCATAGCTTTTTACAATTTTTCCTAAGTTATATTTTAAAGAAAATTGAGACTGTCCTTCTCTTCTCAAACCTGTAAAGTTACAAACTATATCTATATCGTAGGCTCCATCTTCTGTTAGAGGTTTGATTGCCGTCCCCAATTTAAATGAACCCTGTAAATATATATCAGGTCTATAAGAACTAAGTTCTGAATTTTTGATATAGTCGGCGATTGAATTATATCTCTGAGTAGCTTTTTCATATTTGGAATCTGAAACATCTAACTCCTCAATGAGGCTTTTTATCTCTTTTGGGATAACAATATCTACCAAATTACATTCCTCCTAAACTATATACCTAGCAGTGGCAGAAATTTTTTTAGAAAGTCCATCTTTAGTAAAGCAAAACTTCTCTATATATTCAGCTTTAACAGGGAGATAATGTTCACTTTTTAACACATCATCCAGTATTTCCTTTGGTATTTTCACTTCAAAAATTTCAAAGATTTTTAGTTCGTCTATTTGAAAGTGAGTTGAGAACGTGATAGGTTCTTTAACAGTCTTTAGATATTCAATCTGTGATTGTTTTATCAGATTTTCAATAGATATACCTGATGGTTCCAATTCTTCAATAAGTTCCCTAATGACCGTGATTTCTCTATTCTTTTTCGTATCAAACCAGTCAAGAAATTTTACAAGATGTTTGCCTGTTGTTACTAGTCTTAAATCACCATTTTCATAAAAATGACTTTCAGATTCATCTTTTAATTCTAGATTTTCCTTCAGTCCATTAAATGAATCGTAGTATTTATAAACACCTCCAATTGGCTGATATTGGTCTATTCGATTTCCCCTTATTAACAGGTATTTGTTATTATATCTTATTCGAAAAAGATAAGCACAGCTCAATCTTATATTTTTATTCCATCGAATAAGTGATTGATAGTATATTTTTAATCTTAATCTATTATGAAAAATAGTTGAGGCAAGAAAAGTAATAAATGCAACAATCAGATTAACAAAAATATCCTGTATCATTTTACTCCTCCACTTCAAACTTAGGCAAACTATTGACTAAATCAACTGTTTGGACAGATACATTGATGATTCTTAATAGCAAATTGAAGATATATTTTTCATCCTCACTATAGTCGTTTGGATCATCTGTAATTCCAGATTTTTTATCAGTTTTAACTTGATACTGATCTATAATCCATTCAATAGCTGATCGCCCATTCACAACATATTCATACGCTTTTTCAGGAATATTACTAATGGTGATGTCGCTGTTAAATATGATTGTAGATAGATCATTTACTGATTTTCCTTTTTCATCACGCTTTTTAGCGAATCTCATCTTGGTTACTTTGTAACTTGGATTCTCTGCTGTTGAAATTTCAACTCCATCATAGACAGGAACTTTTTCATAGTTAAGATGTAAGTCCATCAATTTCTGACCAACTTCAACATACTTTTCTTTATTCTTAACAATAGGAATTCGAGCTAAGTCTTTCTTCAAATCATTAGCATACTTCTCTTGATATTCTTTAGAGTTGAGCAACCCATAAACATAAGCAAAGGTGTCATCCAAATTCAATCCTAGCTTATCAGCAAACTCTTGATTCATATTATCGTTGTTTTGGAACAATGACGTTTCATTAACTTCATTATCATAACGCATGAAACCTTGAGACCCCGCAGACATAGAATTCAAATCTGGGACTATATTACAAACCAAAACTGAAAAATCTTTTGAAGAACCCCTCCCGCTTGTTGTAATTACAATGTTCTCCTCACCGAATTTGTTATAATATTTACCTGGACGTTCTACAACATCATAATCATAATACAAATATTTCTTGGTGAATGGTCTATATAATGATAATCTGCACTTGGTTTCATCAAATTCAAACACTTTGGATTTCTTGATACTATCTTCCAATTTCGCAGACCATTTTATAAAAGTTTCATCTCTGTTAAGGTAATCTCGTCTCTCATTATTAGGTATAGCGAGTAATCTATTAAGTTCCAAATTATAGTTATCAATTAATAATTTAGAGTTTTTTAGAATTTTGTTCTTTGAAAATCCTGAAATCCAAATGTCTCTATTTGTTGCAATACCAATAGCACTTTGGGAAAAAATTCCATCACTTTCTCCAACTAAAGGTGAATATTTCTGGTAATTTGGGTCCCTTTGATTGAGCCAATCGTTGTTTTCATCAGGAATAATCTCTTGCCAATCTAGTTGCGAAACATCGCCAAATCCAGAAATAATTGCTAGTTTTTCCTTTTGTGATAAATAATCACCAATGTCATGATAGTGAAGTTCATGACTATCTGAGCCATCTTTTACTAGAATTGAAATTGCTACAGGAGTACGACTACCCGAACCAAAGATTTTCCCGCCTTCTTTTCGGGATTGTTCTCCTAGTGTTCTCTGGTCACCACGGAGATTAAAGATGTAAAGATGATTAAATTCTTCATAAAGTCCTGCACGCAAGCCATCCGCTGAATTGGTATTAAGATAGTTACCATTTGTCACAAACCCAATCACCCCTTGATTTTTAAGACGATCTGATGCCCAACGGAAGGCTTTTACATAAGAATCATATAAACCTTTTGTGAGACTTGCATGGGATTTAACTACATAAGTCTCTGCTAAGCGTTTATCTAATTTTGAATACGAAATATTTTGGTTATTGTCATTTTGACTGTTTTGTCCAATGGAATATGGTGGATTACCAATGATAGCAGTAATTGGTTTTTCCTGCTGGCGTTTTAAACGTTTGTCATTAGTACCAAAGAAGGAGTCATCAAGCGTATCTTCTGTTTCTGTTGATTCAAAAGTATCCGTTAAGACAATTCCTTCGAATGGTGCATACGGTTCATCACCATTAATTTCATCAAATACAGCTTCAATATTAATGGCAGCAATGTAATAACTTAGAAGAACAATTTCATTAGCATGCAATTCTTGTGTATATTTTCTTAGAATGTCATCAAAGGTGATTTCACCACTATCCATCAGTGATTTCAAGTAATGCAATGTTCTAGTGATAAATGTTCCAGTTCCAGTAAATGGATCCAAAATATGAACATTTTCACTCGCTAAAGTCTTACTAAAGTGCTTTCTCAAGACTACATCGACTGATTTGACAATAAAATCTACAACTTCTACAGGAGTAAAGACGATACCTAGTCTTTCTGTGGTTGATTTGAAGCCAGTAGAAAAGAATTTATCATATAGAGTAATAATAATTTTTTGCTTAGCTTGGGCGTTATCAATCCCCTCTGCACGTAAACGAACTGAATCATAAAATGGTTGCAACTCTTTCTGCTCTTTTTCAAAACCAAATTGTGATAATTCTTCTACAATTTGTTCCATCGCAGAACTTACTGGATTGTTCTTAACAAAACTGTATTCTCCAAAGAGTGCATCAAAAATTGGTAAAGTGATTAAGTGTTGCGCTAACATCTCAATCGCTTGACTTTGGTCAATTGATTCATTGATATTGTGTTGAAGGCTTTGAAGAAATTTTTCAAAAGCATATTTACTATCAGGATTTTGTTCTAAGGTGAACTCAATTCCTTGAATGTGACGTCTCGCAATATCAGCTACATCTTTAGACCAATCCTCTAGATAACGTCTATCACCGACCTTTTGGACAATTTTACCATAGATTGCCCCTTCGACAGCTTCCCAGTCTAGTTCTAATTCTGTCTGATAAGCCACTGTCGGCTCTTTCACATAACCATCATTAAAATTAGGGTCGTCTGGTGCCGCACCCACTCCAATAACTTGGATATTTTTAGGCTTCTGTTTGTTTAATTCCAGTTTATTAATAGTTGCTTCAAAGCGTTCATCAACTGAACGCAAGGCGTTTAACACCTGCCAGATAACATCGTATGTTTTATTATTGTCTAAAATTGATTCTGGCGTTGCCCCCTCAGGAACTACAATGGGTAAAATAATGTAGCCATAATCTTTACCTTCAAATTTACGAATGATTCGACCGACAGCCTGAACAATATCCACTTGGGATTTTCGAGGAGACAGGAAAATAATAGCATCTAGGTTAGGAACATCAATTCCTTCTGTCAGGAAGCGAACATTTGATAAAATACGTGCGGAATCTTCTGGTATATCATCACTTGCTAACCAATCTAATGCTTCATTTTTTTCAAGAGCATTCATACTACCATCTACGTGACGAACATTTACAGAATAACCTTCATCACTATTTAGATAGTCATTAACAACATTCTCAAACTGTTGTGATAGGCGCTTGCTATCTTCAATGGTTCGTGAGAAGGCTATAGCTCTTTTCATTGGTTCTCCAGAAACTTTGTCCGAAAAACTTTCTCGCTTAATCATTCCATTCCAAACACCAATGATACGCCCCACATCATCAATATTCAGCCCATTCTCTGAATCAGCAAGAGATTTTTGCATGTCTTTCTGAACAACTGTTTCATCAACTGCCAAAACCATCAGTTTATAATCAGTAAGAATGTCATGACTAATAGCATCTCCAAAACCTAAACGATAGAACACACTACCATATAGGCTTTCATCATCCATACTAGAAATAATGATTGAATTTTCTTCTGCTTTTTTCTTAGCATCAGTACCATATAATTTCGGTGTTGCTGTTTGGTAAAGACGTTTTGTCCCCTTTACATTTAGATCACTATGTACTTTTGTAAACGCTGATGCTTCATCACCAAGAGCTTTTGCACCTGTAGTACGGTGAGCTTCATCAGCGATAATTAAATCAAACTCTGGGAAACCATCCTTTTGTGCTTCACCAAGAACATCAATTGACTGATAAGTTCCAAAAACCACTAATAGTTCTTTTTTGGGTCTTGTCATTAATTCTAGATAATTCTCAATAACTTTTTTTGATGAGGTTGTTGCTGGATAACCAATATCACTAGCTTTAATTGTTATATTGGACTCGTCTTGCTTGACACTGCCACGACTAGCATTTCTATCACTAGTAACTGCCATAGAAGACATTGTCATTTCCGTATCATTATTCCACCCTCTCAAGGTTTGCGTAAGTAGTTGAATACTAGGTACCAGATAAAGAATAGTGTATTGTTCCTTAGAAGCTTCTCTCGCCATTGCTTCAGCAATTTTTAAACTTGTAAAAGTCTTGCCTGTTCCTGGAGCCATGATTAGCTGTCCACGATCATTTTTTCTAAAATGATTCAATGCAGAGTCAATAGCATTCTTTTGATAGTATCTTAATCCCTTTTTAGCTTTTACAGTTACTACTTCTGGTGATTCAAAAGAGAATTTTGTCCAATCAATTTGAGAATTTCTAAGATCTGAAAGCCCAATACGAATAACATCGCTTCGGTCTGCCAGAGCTTTCTCAGCATTTTTGCCCCATCTATCAGTAGAAGCAACGATAATACCTGATTCGTAATAGTCTTTTCCAAGCTCCCCTAAAAAAGAATCAATATTAGATTTTTGGATAGTATGTTTATAGAATTTTGCCTGAATCGCTACTAATTCACCAGTAAATTTTTCAGCAACTAAATCTACTCCAAGATCAACTTTAGGTACTCCAAATTCCTCTGGAACATCTGCTAGCATCCATACATTCTTAAACTCATTCTGGTATGTTGGTTCATTTTGAAAATAGGCACGTGCTAAATACTCAAAGTATGTTCCTCTATCACGTTGCGTTTCAGCAAGCTCATTAATCCGATGTACTAGGTTATCAAAAGTCATCTTAGTTACCTTTCTCCTCAAAGGTAAGGGATGACTGATGGTGTTAGTGTATTACATAGTAATACACTAAGGGTACCCTTAGTGTATTACATAGTAATACACTAAGGGTACCCTTACCCAAAT
>CALIWM010000033.1:0-9566 GCA_938046645.1 uncultured Gemella sp.
TTGTGTTAGTATTTAAAAAGTAAGGGAAGCCGTTTGCACTGACTTTACCAATAATGTCTAAACTCACTACGTTCGCAGAAATTATGGTAATCGTAGTATAAATTATTCGTAATATTTTTCTTTAGCCTTCGCCTTTGAAAACTAAACGACTAATTAAAAAGACGGTAGCTCGTTAAATGATTATTAAATTAACTATCTTACACAGACAATGAGAAATTTATTATTAAGGCGACAAGGCTTATTAATGATGAAAAAGAAACTGCTATCATTGAGTATATCACTTACAATGTTACGGACGATAAAAATGCTATTGATGTATTTACTATTACAACAAAGGTGCGTTTAGGAGTGAATTCTATGAAGGCAAAGAAGCATTTGTATGACCATATTATTTATGATTCATTCAATTAGAACGCTGTTGCTAATAAATTGGTTATCGATACAAACGGTGTAGAATACGTTACATTATTCAATGGATTCTATATTTTATCTCCAGCTCGATACTGTAATTCTGATTGTATGATTACATTTTATGAAGGAACTATTAAGTATATTTACTTTGATGTCGAAATAAAAGGGTCTATGAATTAAATACAACTTCGTTTAATCGAAGAATCCAAAATTCAATGTGCTAGAGAACATTTTAGGTCTATAAGTAGTGTAGAGGTAGTTTATGATGTTGTTGATAGTTATAAGACTTTACTTGAAAAGTGATGAAATGATGTGACAAACAGAATTTTTTTAATTTTAAATTTAAATGATAGATTATTGATAAAATAGAAGATAGGAGATTTTATGCAAAAAGTAGGTTTTTTATTTGGTGCAGGTGCGGAGATTTGTTACGGGTTACCCACAGGTGGAAAGTTCGCTTTAGATATTTTTAGACAAGATGTGTCTATTAGTAAAAAAGAATTTATTGAAATGAGGGATTCTATAGATGGTTCTACTACATATGCAGGGGAATGGTTACCTGATGACTACAAAACAAGAAGTGTAAGTTCATATGGGAAATCTGTAATTGAAAATATAATAAAAGACACCCTTGAACATAAGCGTGACTATATCATTAGAAAGTTGAATGATTTTGACTCGTATGCTGAAAATGCGAAAAAGCACATAGAAAATATAGATGATATAATAAGCAACAAGTTAAATAGACAAGTTATAGGTTGTCAACTTAATACCGTTATATCTTTTAATAGGGCATTAAATAGAGGAAATAAGATATTCAAAAGTCATTATTTTTCTGCTCTTTTATTAATATATAAGAATAAAAAATTGAGAGATAACTTGCAATTTGAACTTAAAAAGATTATCGTCTCAATTTTACAGTTGCAAATTGGAGCATTAGGATCATACCTTGTGAAAAATATTAATGATAATATATTTGACAAAAAAGATGAAGAAATTGATTTGTTTGATGATATAGGAGAAGTGCTGAGATTAAATTATCAATCTGCAGGAGTGATTGGTATAGAATATTTATACGATAATTTTAAAAGTACAGATATAAGTACTTTAGATGAAGAATCAAAAATAGTATATTTTGCAAAGTATATATTAGAAGATATTTTTTCATCAGTATTGGACTATAAGTCTTTAATTGATTCTAATTGGCATTATTTGTATTGTCCTAAAAATGACTGGGCAAAATTCTGTAAAATATCTATATTTTTATTGACTGTCAAAAACTATATAGTGGATAGTCTTCCATCTGATATAGCTGACGAGGGATATTATAGTGATTTAAAACAATGTATTGATGAATTAAAGTTAGAAGTTGCTAAGATTGCTACAACAAACTATAATAAAATAATTGCAGATAAACTCGGTGAAAAAGAAAACATTACTTATTTAAATGGTTCTGTAGATCAGTGGTATGATCCGTATTTAAATAAAATAAGTGAAAAAGAGAATCTGAAAGGTAAATTTATTGTTCCTTTATTGTTTACACAAAGTGGAACGAAACCAATGACTTCTATTTTTAAATCTTGTGAATATGTAGATTTATATAGAGATTGGAAAGAAGCTGATTATATTGTTATAGTAGGTTTTGGATTTAATAAAGATGACGAGCATATTAATGGAATTATAAGAACATTGGTTAATGATGATAATAAAAAAGTAATTATAGTAGGACGAAATTCTTCGAAAGAGGAAATTGTAAACCGACTAATAATAGAAAAAAGGGAGAATATAACGGTTTATAATATAAATGAAGATAGAAAAATTGATGATACATTATGGATTGAGTATATACTTATGAATGAAAATTTAAAACAATAAACAAAGTGAAATTATTAGAATTGTTGTAAGATAGTTAAAAAGTATTTTAAATATAATATACCTTTAATAATATGTAACTGATACAAATGACAGTATACGACTTCCTATTTTAATGAAAAAAGTGTGGAAAATGTAATATCTCTCTAAAATTTCTTTGAACTTTGGAGATGTTATCGTACAGTGTATAAAAGATGGTTATTTTTTATTATCATTTTTAAATGTATTTTTGTACTTACTACTATAAGGTAATGAGAGATATCGGACGTCTTTTCCAAAAGTTTTTGGAGGATGGACCAATATCTCTATTTTATTTTACGCATATACAACCCTATGTATCTTTTTTATGTACATGATGTATGCTATAATAAAGTTGATATTAATTGATTTTATACTAGGAGAAGGATATGTTTAAGAAATGTTGTAGTAGTAGAAGTGAAAAAAATTATAAAATACACCACAGCCCTAGACCAATTAAGCTTTCAGAGGAAATGGATACTGTAATAAAAAAATTACTTTGGTATACACCGAATATTGATTCATACCAATCAGATAAAAATGAATTAATCTCTGATAAAATCTATGATGAATTTTCATTTTCTTATATCATTGGTCAAATGGGGATGAAGGAAGGGCAGGATGTAAAGTGGTTGTGGACAAGAGACGTTATCAGTGATGATGAATGGAAATTTTTTGAAGGGAAAATATGTACGAATTGCCAAAAAATAATAATATCAAAGTATTCTACCTTTTCTAAAGTAAATGCTTTATTAACAGCTATAAGAAATAGTATAGCGCATGGTCATTTTTCTATAATCGATGACTATTTTATTGGTTTTAATAAGAAACGTACTACGACTGAACCAGAAGATTTGAAAAAAGCTGTTATAAAGATTAAGCCTAAATTATTACTTAAGGCATTAGATCAATTAACGTCTCCAATAGGTAAGGAAAAACTGCTTGCATATGCTTTTAAAAATGTTGGTTATAAAGTTACAGAACCAAAAAATAGAAGTAGGGATTTTGATCTATGTCTCGAGAAGAATGGTAAGAAGTATGTAGTAGAAATAAAATCATATAAAGGTCAGACATATATACATCCTGAGCATGTTATGAGATTTCTTAAGAGAGCAGAAGAAAAAGCACCTGACTATGAAAAGATATTACTTATCGATACATCGAGGGTAACGAAAGCTGTACGAGCGCTAGAGTCAAATATTGAAGGATTTAGGATTATAGATATTAATCAAGTTAAGCAACTATTAGGAAGAGATCCTGTTGATATATTAGCCTAATAAATCCATAACTAATAATAAGAGCGATTCAAAAATAATAACTTTGAATCGCTTATTTTTTTATTTCATTTGTTCACTTACAGTACTAACTTTTTCTAGAATTTCATCTAGACTGAAGTAGCCGCTTTTTTGAATAGATAATCTTCCTTCAATATATACTTCTACAGTTGGTGCTGAAAGAATGCCTCGTTGAGCGGCAATTTCCATATTTTCTTCTAATGAAATGTAGTATGCTACGATGTCTTTGTGATCTTCTTGCCACATAGTAATTCTGTTTTTTATTGAGTGACATGGCATACATGTAGCAGATCCGTATTGAATAATCGCTATGTCATTGTCACTGATAATTTTATTTAAATCGTCGTTTTTTGTGAAATCAATCATATTTTATAATCCTTTATTTTTAATAAGAAGCAGAGTAGTATCCTGCCTTCTTTTAATATGTGTATATTATAGTTGTTTTAAATGCGAATTACAAGTATTATTAATTGTGTATATACATGGTTCAAAAATAGAATATTATAAAAATTTTCTGAAAACTATTGACAATAATTTTAAAACATGATATTATTTTTATAACATAAATAGATTAAGTATTATAAAAAGAGGCCGCGATGACTAATTTAAAAGGTAGCATCGCCGAAGTGATTAAATTCACTGGGGTTATGTCGAATAGGCATAGCACTGTCATTAGAAAATGCCCATTTTCTTCATGGTGAGCTTTTTATAATAAGGGCAAGAGGAATAGGATAGAATCATAAGCTAGACTACAAGGACCTTTTGTTCTTGTAGTCTATTTTTTATAACTTATTTGAAGGAGAAAGTAATGAGATTATTTGATGGTATGACGGTGGAAAATGGTGAACTAAATATTTCTGGTGTTGGGGTTAGTGAGTTAAAAGCTCAATATGGCACACCACTTTATGTTTATGATGAGAATATGTTAGTGAACCAATGTAGAACTTTTATTAACAATTTCAAAAGTTCGAGGTTCAATACAGAAGTTCTTTACGCGTCGAAAGCTTTTAGTTGTTTAGAGGTATTAAGAATTGCAAGTAGAGAAGGCTTAGGTGTAGATGTGGTTTCACTTGGTGAAATTCATACAGCATATAAAGCTGGATATGATATGAGACGAGCTTATTTCCACGGAAATAATAAAACTCGTGAGGAACTACAATATGCTTTAGAAGTTGGTGTAGGGACTATCGTTGTAGATAATGACTATGAATATGAAATGATTAATGAAATCGTAAGAGAGAGTGGGAATACTGTAGATGTACTTCTAAGAATTAATACAGGTATCGATGCTCATACTCATGAATACATTAAAACCGCAAAAGATGATTCGAAATTTGGCTATTCTGTATATGATGAAGCAATTTATGATTTAATCGCAGATATTAATAATCAAAGCAATCTTAACTTCGTAGGATTCCACTCACACATCGGATCACAAATTTTTGAGAAAACTTCATTTTTTGAAGCTGTAAAAGTGGTTATGGAATTTACGAAAAAAGTTCAAGAAAGATTAGGTTTAACTATAAGTGTTCTTAATCTAGGTGGAGGTTTCGGAGTTTATTATACTGAAGAAGATAGACCTTTTGAACTTGCTGAATTTTTAAGAGAGTATATCGAAGTAGTTGAACGTGAAAGTGATAATTTTGGCTTAGATTTAACTAAGGTAGTTATTGAGCCAGGTAGAAGTTTAACATGTAACGCTGGTAGTACATTATACAGTGTTGGTGGAGTTAAGAAAACTTTTGCTGGTCGTGAATATGTGTTCGTTGATGGAGGTATGGCAGATAATCCTCGTTATGCATTATATAAAGCAAAATATGAGGCGATGTTAGCTAACAAGATGAATGAAGAAGCTGATACAACTTATACAGTAGCTGGTAAGTGCTGTGAGTCTGGAGACATGTTAGTAATGGATGCGAATTTACCTAAAGCTGAGCAAGGTGATTTATTATTAGTATCATCGACAGGGGCATATAACTACAGTATGAGTAGTAATTACAATAGATTACCGAAATTACCGGTAGTATTTGTAAAAGATGGAACTAGTCGCCTGGTAGTAAAAGGTGAAACTTTAGAAGATTTAATTAGACAAGATATTTAATTTAAAAAAAAAATAAAAAATATTATTAAAAATATATAAAATAAGTTAGAAACAAGGAGAACAAGATTATGACAATTTATACAGGAAGCGGAGTAGCAATAGTAACACCATTTTTTGAGGATGGAAGTGTAGATTATGAAACATTTGGAGAGTTAATCGAATTCCAAATTAGTGAGGGAACAGATGCGATTATCGTAGCTGGAACTACAGGTGAGAGTTCAACTATGCCTGATGATGAGCAAGTAGCGGTAATTAAATTTGCTATTGATAGAGTAGCAGGACGTGTACCTGTTATTGCAGGTAGTGGGGTTAACGATACAGCTCACTCAATTAGATTAAGTAAAGAAATTGAAAAATTAGGACCAGATGCATTATTAGTAGTAACTCCTTATTACATCAAAACTAGTCAACAAGGTTTAATTGAACACTTTGAAGCAATCGCGAATAGTGTCGATTTACCAATCGTACTTTATAATGTACCAGGAAGAACTGGACAAGTTATGGCGCCTGAGACTATTTTACACTTGTCTCAGCACAAAAACATCGTGGCATATAAAGATGCTGTAGGTGACATTGCTCATACTTTAGCAGTTAGAAACTTAGTAGGTGATAAAATCGATATTTACTCAGGAAATGATGATATTAACGTACCGATTATTTTAGCGGGTGGCAAAGGAACAATTTCTGTTTTAGCTAACGTTTATCCAAAAGCTACGCACTTAATGTGTAAATATGCTTTAGAAAGACAAGTGGACAAAGCGTTTGATCTTCAACTTAAATACTTAGACTTCATTCACATGTTATTTGCTGAACCAAACCCAATGCCAGTTAAAAAATGTGTAGAATTAATCGGAAAATCAGCTTGTCATTACCGTCTACCTATGACTCATGTTGCACCAACATTAGCGACAAGATTAGAGCAAGAGATTGCAAGACTTAATTCATTACAAGGAGAGTAAAAATGAGAGTTTTATTAAGTGGTTATAATGGAACTATGGGACAAGTTCTAAAAAACTATATTCAAGATAGTACTGATTTAGAAATTGTTGCTGGAGTAGGGCGAGAATTATTAGAAGAAAAATTTCCGACTTATACTTCATATGAAAGTTTAGAAAAGGTGGCTGATGTAATTATTGATTTTTCTCATCATGCTGGGACTGCTGAACTAGTGGAGTATGCTAAACGTACAGCAACGAAAGTCGTAATTGCGACAACTGGTCATACTACAGAAGAATTAGAATTAATTGATGAACTAGCGACTCATGTTGGAGTAGTTTACGCTGGAAATTATAGCTTAGGAGTAAATGTTTTAGTAGAATTAGTAAAAAAAGCTAGTGAACTTTTAGTAGGATATGATATCGAAGTTATTGAAAAACACCATAATAAAAAAGTAGACGCACCTAGTGGAACTGCAAAAATGTTAGTAGATGCGGTTAAAGATGTAGAAGACTATAATAGAGTCTATGGCCGTCATGGAGATATGAAACGCCAAGAAAAAGAGATTGGAATTCATGCAGTTCGTGGTGGAACTATTGTAGGTGAACATGAAGTGATTTTTGCTGGAGAAGATGAGGTAATTGAAATTAAACATACAGCATTAAGTAAAAAAATGTTCGCCAAAGGATCTGTTACAGCAGCACAGTGGCTTAACACTGTAGAAGAACCTAGATTATATTCTATGAAAGATGTACTAGGTATAAAATAATAAAGTCAGAAGCGACTCAAGGTTATACTATAAGATGTTTTATTGAGTCCTCCTTATGAAGTTTATAAAAATATTCATAAGTAGAGTGGTCGGGTATACCACTTAAAAAATAATACTATAATAAAGTTAGTTTGACATATGTAAAAATTAAATATAAAATAGAAAAAAATCATATAGATAATAGGAGAAAGAAATGAAATCAACAGAAGAGATTATTAAATTTATAGCAACATCTAAAAAGAAAACACCGGTAAAAGTTTACGTTAATTTTAACGCTGAAGTAGAATTTCCAGAAACTTTAGAAGTTTATGGTGAAGGAAATTCAAGAGTAATTTTTGCGGATTTCGCTGATTGGGTGGAATTTTACGAAGCTAACAAAGCTGCAGTAGTAAATCACCGTGTAGAAAATGATCGCCGTAATAGTGGTGTGCCGATGATTGATTTAACTCAGTTTAACGCTCGTATCGAACCAGGATGCTCAATTCGTGAACACGTTAGTATTGGAGATAATGCGGTTATCATGATGGGTGCTGTTATTAATATCGGAGCTAAAATTGGTAAAAACACTATGATCGATATGAATGCTATTTTAGGTGGACGTGCGGAAGTTGGAGAAAACTCTCATGTTGGTGCTGGATCTGTGTTGTCGGGTGTTATTGAACCAGCTAATGCTACACCAGTACGTGTAGGTAACAATGTTCTTATCGGAGCTAATGCTGTTATCTTAGAAGGTGTGCAAATCGGAGACAACGCTGTTGTTGCAGCTGGAAGTGTAGTAACAAAAGATGTAGCTAGTGGCGATGTTGTAGCGGGAGTACCGGCACGAGTAATTAAAACACGTAGTGAAGTTGCAGAAGAAAAAGTAGATATTATTGCAGAATTAAGAAACTTATAATAAAGTAGGAAGTGAAGATGAAAGTAATTACTGAAGAGAATTTAACATCATGGCGTAGACATCTGCACCAAAATCCAGAGTTATCATTGGAAGAACATAAAACTAAAGAATTTATCGCTAGTATCTTAAAAGAATATGGTATAGAATATCAAGAGACTCTTGAGACAGGGTTAGTAGTGATTTTTAAAGCAAGTGTGGAGACTAAAGATACGATATTATATAGAGCTGATATTGATGCATTACCAATTACAGAGGAAAATGATGTTGATTTTAAATCGAAAAATGATGGTGTAATGCACGCATGTGGTCATGATGGACATACGACTATGCTTTTAGGAAGTGTTATAGAAGCGGCTGATTATTATAAAAATAATGCTACAAAGGTAAATAGTATTTTTGTATTTCAACCTGCTGAAGAAACTTTCGGCGGTGGAAATTTATTAATTAATGATTTTGATTTTTCACCGTATAATATTTTAGCAAGTTATGCCTTACATATGAATCCAGATTATCCTGAAGGCCATATAGTTTCTAAACCGAAAGAAATCATGGCTAGTGCTAATGAATATAGAATTTATATTAAAGGTCGTGCAGCACATGTTGGTTTGAAAAATACTGGAATCGATGCACTTAATACGGCTACAATGTTCTTCCAAGAGATGTTGAAACTTAATGCGTTACATACTAAAGCACGTAACACTAACATTATTCATATCGGTAAAATGTACGGTGGGGATGCGATGAATGTCGTTGCTGAGAATGCATATCTGGAAGGAACGATTAGAACATACAGTATGGAAGATTTAGCGACAATCAAAGCTGCGATTGAAAATACGCGTGTAGGACTTGAGCATCTTACTGGTGCAAGTATTCGAGTTGACTTTGCTGAAGGATATCCTGCGGTAATCAATGATAAAGTTCCTTATCAAGTAATTAGAGAAGTTATAGAAAAAGAAAGTATCGACTATATTGAGTTAGAGGAAGCTTATCTATATGGGGAAGATTTTTCATTCTTTAGTAGACTTTCTCCTATAAACTATAGCTTTTTAGGTTTAAGAAACGAAGAGAAAAACTATGTTTCTGGACTGCATACACCAACTTTCAACTTCGATGAAAAAATACTAAAAGTAGG
Organism: uncultured Gemella sp.; assembly: GCA_938046645.1. Lineage (GTDB taxonomy): Bacteria > Bacillota > Bacilli > Staphylococcales > Gemellaceae > Gemella. The sequence goes on from CALIWM010000033.1 coordinate 9,430, forward strand.
GGTTCAATATTACCTTGGTATATTGAAATATTATAACGAGTAATTTTTTGATTTTTTAGTAAGATAAACGGGAGTGACTTAGAAATCGTGATTTCAGAGAAATCGATTTTGTCGAGTCACCCCCGCAAAGTTTATTA
>CALIWM010000034.1:0-3255 GCA_938046645.1 uncultured Gemella sp.
TTGTAGGAAAAGTTATTGTAATAGATAGTTTAGAAAATAAATTATTAGAAGTAAAAAATATGGCGCAGTATAAAAAGATAGATTATATTGTCCTTAAAGAGAATACAGAGATGAAATTTGGAAAGAGTTCTATTTATTATAATAATAAAAAAGTTAGAGTAAAGAATAAGAACTCTAAATTTGAAGTTGAGGTAGATAATTAATGAAAAATGTCTATGTAATATATGGTGAAAATTTTGAAGCCATTAATGATTATGAAAAGAGTATAGCTAAAAAATATTTAAAAGACTTGGATGAATTTAACTATATAAAAATAAATATGCATGAAAATACATTGGAGTCTTTAGTGTATGAATGTAGAAGCAGTGGCTTATTCGGGAATGAAAAAGTAGTAGTTGCAGAAAATTGTAATTTTCTACTTGCTAAACCTAAAAAGCTTAAAGTGGAGCACAATGTTGATACATTAATAAGCTATCTGGATAATATTAGTGAAGAAGTCGTGTTGATTCTAAAAATCGCTGAAAAGATTGATAGTAGAAAAAAACTTATAAAGAAAATAAAAGAAGTAGGAGAAGTTAAGGAATTTTCTAATTTTAATGAAAAGGAAATAGCAAGCTATATAGTGAAAACTGTTGCTGATTCTAATTTGAAAATTTCAAGAGATAATGCAGAATTTCTTGTGAATTATACACGATTAGATTTTGCTAATATTAAAAAAGAATTAGAAAAACTACTTCTTTATTGTGATGAGAAGAAAGAGATTACTAGAGAAGATATCGAATTACTAGCGACAAGAAGTCTAGAATACGATGTGTTCAGTTTAACTAACGAGTTATTCGGGAAAAATTATTCGAAATTAAGGGTAGTATACAATTCTTTAGTGTTAAAAAAAGAAGAACCGATTTTCTTATTATCACTTATTAGCGGACAATTAAGAATGTATTATAAAGTAAAGGTTCTTCTAAATGAACACTATTCACAAAAAGATATAGCTAGAGAATTAGGAGTTCATCCATATAGAGTACAACTAGCGGCACAAGGGATTAGAAATTATAGTGTGGATAAAATTATGAAGACATTAATTCTAGCTGCTGATTATGATAAGTTATTGAAATCTTCATATATGGATAAATATTTGATATTAGATTTGTTTATCAATAAGCTAATTGAGGAGCTAAAATAAAATAATTTGTTTCTGTGACTTTACTTATTATTATAAAAGAAGAAAAATCATTAGGGAAAAGAGCTAGTGGGTGAAGAGTAATTAATATGACTAAGTGTTTCTATTTGTTATAAATAGAGGGTTTTATCTAACTGGTGAAATTGTCGATAATGTTAGTACTTATTTTTCTATTATCCAAGAAAAATTGTATGAGCTATAAATATTCTGGGGAAAATGTTTATAGTATTATTTTTAAAAAAAGGAATATTAATAAAGAGAGTGATTGTTTGAGGATTCTTCAAACAATCATTTTTCGTTAATTCAATGAATTTTAATAGATTCTCTTGAAATAGTTCAAAAAAAACAAAAAATTCAGATAAATCTGTTTATTATATGTAAATATAATGTTATAATAGTAATGTTGAAAAGAAATTAATAAAATGAGGTATTCTTTAATGAAGAAAATTGAAACTAAATTAGCTCAATTAGGAAATAGAAAAGATAAAGTAACAGGTGCGATTGTAACACCGATATATTTATCTACAGCATATGCTCATCCTGGACTAGGTGAGAGTACGGGTTATGATTACACAAGAACAAAGAATCCAACTCGTACAATTTTAGAAGAAGGATTATGTGAACTTGAAGAAGGGTGTCGTGCGATAGCAACAAGTTCAGGTATGAGTGCAATTCAATTAGTTTTTGAATTATTTGAATTAAATAGTGAATTTCTTGTTTCTAGAGATTTATATGGTGGAAGTTTTAGATATTTTGATGAACTTGAACGTAAAGGTGCACAGAAGTTTATCTATTTTACGGATGAAGAAGATCTTGAAGTGAAAATTACAGACAACACTAAAGCTGTATTTATAGAAACTCCAACTAATCCATTAATGCAAGAAGTTGATATTGAAAAAATTGCTAAGATTGCTAAAGAAAAAAATGCTTTATTGATAGTAGATAATACTCTATTAACGCCATTAAGACAGAAACCATTAACTATGGGTGCTGATATTGTTGTTCACTCAGCAACAAAATATTTAACAGGACATAACGATATTTTAGCCGGAGCTGTAATTACTAATAATGAAGAAGTTGGAGAAAGATTAGCATGGATTTCTAATACAACAGGAGCTGTATTGTCGGCGTTTGACAGTTGGTTATTTGTAAGAAGTTTAAAAACTTTACCATTAAGATTTAATCAACAAGAAAAAAATGCAATGAAATTGGCAGAAGAGTTGGAAAAAAATCCAAATGTTAAAGAAGTATTGTATCCAAATAGAGGAGCTATGTTAAGCTTTAAACTTCAGGATGCTTCTAAAATTGATAAGTTTTTACGTTCGTTAAAAGTAGCGATTTTTGCAGAAAGTTTAGGAGGAGTAGAAACTTTAGTTACTTACCCTACAACTCAAACACATTTCGATATACCAGAAGAATTACGTCTTTCTTATGGTCTTACACCAGATTTATTAAGAATATCTGTAGGAATTGAAGATATTGAAGATTTATTAGAAGATTTCGCACAAGCTTTAGAAGTATAGGGGACAAGTATAATGAGTAGAGTAGAAGAATTTGTAAACAAGTATTATGTAGAAAGAAGAAATACAAATAGTTTAAAATGGGATGCGTTAGAGGAGAGATTCGGAGACAAAGACCTTCTTGCTATGTGGGTAGCTGATATGGAATTTAAAACACCAGATAGTATAAGAGAAGCATTAATTGAGCGTGTTAATCATGGGGTTTTCGGTTATACTAAGTTACCTGAAAGTTATTATGATCAATATAAAAAATGGCACAAACAAAAATATGATATCAATGTACAAAAAGAATGGATAAGATATGCTCCTGGTATTGTTCAGGCGATTTTATGGGTAATTCATGCATATACGAGAAAAGATGATTCAGTTATAATTATGCCACCTGTATATTATCCATTTGCTAACTCTATTAGAAACAGTGGTAGAAAACTAGTTGAATCTCCTTTACTTGAGGAAGACGGTGAGTTTAAAATAGATTTTGATACGTTTGAGAGAGAAATTCGAAATAACAATGTAAAATTATATATTCATTGTTCACCTCATAATCCAGTAGGT
>CALIWM010000035.1:0-3255 GCA_938046645.1 uncultured Gemella sp.
GATAGTGTTCTTCAAAAAGACGTTATTAAAAAAATACTTGCTTGCCCTACTGAGGTCGGTTGTCTAAAGATTAGATTCTATCCAAATAGTTTTCCTATGTGGGTTAACTCATTAGTTTCTAATATGCGAGCTAGTATTACCAATCTAGCATTTGGAGATCAAGCTATATTCATAAAAAAACAAGTATTTGAAGAAATTGGTGGATATAAAGATATGCCTTTAATGGAAGATTACAAACTATCAGAAGATTTAAGTGCAAGAAATTACAAAATTACAGTAATCGACTCCCCTATTACATCATCAACTAGAAGATACAAAAACCACACGGTAAAAACTATGTGGCAAATGCAAAAATTTCAGAAGATGTATCGTCGTGGTGTTCCTGTTGAAGAATTAGCAAAAATGTATAAAGATGTGAGGTAATTTAATTTCTATGGTTCTGAGAAAAATTTTCTAAATAATATAAAAGTTTATATGAAAATTAATAGAAATATAATTTATATATATTTCTAAGTTCACTTTATATGAGCTTCATTGATATCTAATATACTTTGAAAGCTGACTCGACAAAATCAATTTTTTCGAATCCTCTATTTTTGAATCTATCTTATGTTTTATTTAAAATTATATAATTTTTTACACATTATATATAGTTCAATTTCATTGATTATTTATGGAAACTAACTTATAATTAATTTATATACAAATTTTAGAGGAGAGAATAAATATGGCTGAATATTTTAAAAAGAAACATTTAATAGAATTTGGTGAAGGGAAATTTGGTGAAGACGCACCTGATTATTGGAAAAACTTTATGAATTACTACGGTAATGTCATGGCTGAAGGTGAACTAACAACTCGCGAGAAGGCACTTATCGCACTTGCTGTAGCACATGCTGAAGCTTGTCCTTATTGCATTGATGCTTATACTAGTACTTGTTTAGAAGAAGGATGCGATCAAGATCAAATCGCAGAAGCTATTCACGTTGCTGCAGCAATGAAAGCTGGTATTACTCTAGTTCACGGTCTTCAAAGTAAAGAACTTTCTGATAAATTAACAAACTAGTAATATTATGACAAAATTAAATATTCCTAAATTTTTTGACCAAGTTGAGGAAAAACAATATTTATTAACTGAAGAATTTCCAGAAGTTATGCAAATCAACGTAGGTAGTTTATGCAATATTACATGCAGTCACTGTCACGTTGATGGTGGACCTACAAGAAAAAATAATATGGTTCGAGAAACTTTTGAACAGATAATTGAAGCATTCAAAGTTGGTAAATACAAAACAATGGATATTACAGGTGGTGCTCCTGAGATGAATCCAAACTTCAGATGGTTTTTAAAAGAGATTTCTAAGTACGCTAAAACTATAATTGTAAGAACAAATCTAATTATCTTAGATGTTCCAGCTTATAGAGATATACCAGAATTATATCGCGACTTAAAGGTTCAAGTAGTGGCATCTCTACCCTACTATAACGAAAAAGTCGTAGCTAAGCAACGTGGAAAAGGTGTTTTTCCTAAATCAATAGAAGTACTAAGAAGACTGAATGAACTAGGCTACGGGAAAGAAGAAGACCTTATCTTAAACCTAGTTTATAATCCAAATGGAGCTTTTTTACCTCCTAAACAAGAAGCACTAGAAAAAACGTATAAGAAAAAACTATATGACAATTTTGAAATTGTCTTTAATAACCTATTCGCAATTACAAACAATCCTATAGGAAGATTCTCTGAATTCTTACATAGAGAAGATTTATATGAAGGATATATGAATAAACTTTATAAAGCATATAATCCCGCAACATTACCAGGACTTATGTGTAGAAACATGATTTCTGTTGGTCCTGATGGATCTTTATATGATTGTGACTTTAACTACATTGAAAAACTTAAAATCTCTGGTGAAGTTAACCATGTGAGTCAACTTGTAGATAATCATACAGGTGTTCGTAGAATTGTCACTGGTATGCACTGTTATGGTTGTACAGCAGGAGCTGGTTCTTCTTGAGGTGGAGAGACTTGCTAGCATAGGTTATGCTAATATAAACGAAAAGAAGCCACTAGCACGGCTTCTTTTTTCTTTAACTATTTTTTAATTAATGTATTAATAATATTTCCAGCAATATCACTAAGACCACTTCCACTAGTGATATTAAACAACTCACTCATATCACTACTCAATGAATTTTCCTTAGAATATGATTCTAATACTTTATTAATCATCGGTGCTACAAGTGCTGAACCAGCACCCTGATTTAGTTGTTCTAATGCCTTATTTAGAATATCAGTAACGAATGATGGGGCTTGATTTCCACCTATAATGTTATTAATTAATTCTTTTATTTTGTCATCTGATCCATTACTTCCCGAAGATAAAACATTTTCTAATATATTTTTTAACATATTACACCTCTCTAATCAATTTATTCTAGTTTACCATATAAAACATAAATGTACTATATATTTAACTTTTGAAATTTGATTTATAAAATTCCAACTTAAGATAACTCTATGCACTAAATTTGATAAAATCCCTATGCCACTGATTTAGTATACAACCCCAATAAATCAAATAAGCACTCCTGATTTTTCATCAAGAGTGCTTATTTATTAACTACATCAAAGTAATATTACTCGAATAATAGTTTATTATTATTTTTGTTTACGTCTTCTTGCCGCAGCAGCTAATCCTAAGATAGCTAATCCTAATCCTGCTAATGCAGAGTTTTCATCAGCCATACCTGTATTAGGTAATACTTTTTCACCTGATTTAGCTACAGGAGCTTTTGGTGCTTCTGGTGTAGCTGGTGTTAACGGTTTTTCAGGACGTGGTGTCGGTGTTGCTTTCGGAGTTACTGTTACTGGTACTTCTACTTCAACAATTTCTCCTGTTGGTAATTTAACTTTAACTTTAACACTTGGTTTTTGTCCTGCTGTTTCTGTTGTTGGAATTTCTCCGATTTCAACGATTTCAGCACCTTTTGGTAATTCAACATGTTTAATAACATCCTCTTTAGTAACTGGAGTTCCTACCTCTACTACGATCGGAGTAGTTTTCACTGTTTCTCTTGGAGCTGGCATTGCTTTTGGAGTTACTGTTACTGGTACTTCTACTTCAACGATGTCTCCATTCGGTAGTTTAACCTTAACTTTAACAGCTGTTTTATCTCCTGGTGTTTCTGTTGCTGGGATATCTCCAACTTTAACTATTTGAGCACCTTTTGGTAATTCAATGTGTTTCTTAA
>CALIWM010000036.1:0-2661 GCA_938046645.1 uncultured Gemella sp.
AATAGCCTTTGTAAATTGGATTCCTACGAGTAGCAAAAAGAAATCTATTTCTCATGTGTTCAAAGTTTCGAAATCCTCTACCTAGTCGTTTTAGGTCTTTTACTTTGCGATTTAAAGATTCAATTGGACCATTAGAAAGACGACTGTTATATATGCCATCTGTATAGTATCCAAGCATACAGAATGAAGATGTCAGAATTAAAGTCCTGGATTTTCAAATATGTATTCATCTACTACAATACGCTGCGAATATACACGTCTATTCCGAGCGGACTTACTCCGACAGAATATAGGAGGATACTGCTCGGCGAAGCCCTAGCAGCTTAAATCAATTTTTGGGGTTTAGAGACTGCACTTTTCTTGACATCTCCACCTCGGCCTTTTTTGCTGCTAAAATACAGAGGTTGAACATTAAAAAAATTATTTTTTATTTTCTTGAATTATCCAATAAATAGGTATATAACGAGTGTGTAAAAGATTAAATATTTTGAGCTATTAAGCATACTTAATATTTGGCCTAAGTATAGCGATAAATATAAAGACAAGAAAGGGGTATTAAAAAGGGTATTAAGATGAATAATAAAGAATTAGATAAAAAAAGAAAAATACATCAGCTTGGAGTCTTTGGATTTTTCGCAATGACCGCAACGATGGTTATGACTGTATATGAATATCCGTCATTTGCATCTTCGGGGTTTAAGCTGGTTTTCTTCTTAGTAGTTGGTGGTCTACTTTGGTTCTTGCCAGTTTCACTTTGTGCAGCTGAGATGGCTACCGTTGAAGGATGGGAGAAAGGCGGGATATATTCTTGGGTAGGTAATACCCTAGGTCAGCGCTGGGGTTTTTCGGCACTGTTCTTCCAATGGTTCCAGATAACGGTTGGATTTGTAACAATGTGTTTCTTCATCCTTGCTGCTTTAGCTTATGTATTCAAAGTAGATGCTTTATATAAAAATCCATTAGCAATGTTCATCGGCGTTGCGGTTATCGTGTGGGTTTTGACATTTGCTCAGCTTGGAGGAACGAAGTACACTGAGAAGATTTCTAAGATTGGATTGATTGGAGGAATTGCAGTTCCTATATTGATTTTGAATATAGGCTTAGTTGCCTACTTCATGACTGGTGGAAAATCACAAATAGATTTAAGCGTTAAATCGTTAGTACCTGATTTTTCCGATGTTAAGACGCTTGTAATATTCGCTTCATTCATCCTCGCTTATATGGGTGTTGAAGCATCTGCATCACATGTTCATGAACTTAAGGAGCCAAACAAAATGTATCCTGAAGTCATGATTATGCTTACGGTACTTACTATCTGTTTGGATGCCGTTGGTGGACTAGCAGTTGCAACTACTCTTCCAGCCAAGACTTTAAATGGAAATCTCTCCTATGGTGTAATTGAGACTTTTGAGAATATCTATGTAAATCATTTTGGAGAACAGTATAGATGGATCGTATTTGTAGTTGCGCTCTTGCTTGCACTTGGAGTATTTGCGGAGATTTCTGCATGGATTGTAGGACCATCAAAAGCACTCTTAGAAGCTGCTTATGATGGAATTTTACCAGCAAGATTTGAAGAGACTAATAAGAACGGCGTATCTGTATTCACGATTATGCTTCAGGCTGTAATCGTTACAATTTGGGATGCTGTATTATGCGGTTCGATTGCACTCGCTGGAGGTTCTGATTCATCAGTCGGATACTTAACAGCAATTGGACTTACGGTTGTAATTTATTTAGCTGCATACGTGCTCTTTTTCCTAGGTTACTTTGTATTAATCCTAAGAAAAGGAGATATGAAACGTGAGTTCCATATTCCTGGAGGACGCACGGTAAAGCTCGTCGTTGCTGCAGTTGGACTGATCATGACTATTGCAACTATGATTATTTCATTCTTCCCTTCATCAAAGCTTACGGCTGCAGATAACAGGGTATATCAAATAGTGTTGATAGTATGCTTTATCGTTTCGATGGCTGCACCATTGATTATCTATTCAAATACGCATAGATGGTCGTCGAACGGAAAAGCTACAGGTGATGAAAAGTAACCATTTATCAGTAGATATGGTGTATTCAAACAAAAGATAGTAAAATGTTTTAAATCATTGTCAGTTAATAAAGAAAAGAGGTACGGAAATGAGAAATTCGGAAAATAACGAAGTAAAACTGAATGATAGTCTATCTTCTTTGAATGATGATACGGGGTACCGTACACCTATTTTCGGTACTGAAATTAGTGGTTCTGCAATGCCAAAGGACAAGATTAATGATGAACCTGTTGCTCCTGCTGTTGCGGCAGAGATGATTAGACAGTACCTAAGCATTGAGGGTAATGCGACACAGAATCTTGCAACATTCTGTCAGACATATATGGAACCAGAGGCAACAAAACTGATGGCTGAGAATTTTGAAAAGAATGCGATTGATAAGGATGAATATCCAATGACCGCAGATCTTGAAAATCGATGCGTAGACATTATTGGAAAGTTGTGGAATGTAGACAAAAGTGAAGAACCGCTCGGAACTTCAACGGTTGGCTCATCTGAAGCGTGCATGCTCGGTGGACTAGCAATGCTCTTTAGATGGAAAAAGCTTGCAGATGCTGCTGGTGTAGATAGATTTACTAAGAGAAGACCAAATCTCGTAATTTCATCGGCTTAC
>CALIWM010000037.1:0-3104 GCA_938046645.1 uncultured Gemella sp.
TCATAAAAAACCGATTTTCACAAACCCAAATTGAAGAGTTTTGTGTGAATTTTAGGACTACAATTCCTTAGATTTTTGAGGAAGCAATTCATTGTCGCTATCAAAAAGTTCCACCGAATCTCTACAGCTATGGATCACCTATTATTGTACCAAATAGTGTTCTGCTAGATTCAAACATTTTGCTTTTAAGTCTTTGAAAATTCACTTTAGGAAATTACAGCTTTTCTTCAAGGTTAAATTTGTCATAAATTAACTGTTTTTTATTTAGTTGCATCAATTTATTTCTTAAGTATTAGTTTATCCTCATCGAGAGCTTTTAAAATATACTCATTAATCAATTTATTATCTTCTTCATTTTTTGAAAAATAAGTTTTAATATTATTGGGAGTTCTATATTCTAATAGACGATGGATAACATCATCACTTCTATCATGGAACCAAGTCCAATCTACTTCAGGATAAAGTCCTCGAATATCTTCTTTAATATCTTTTAAAATCTCAAAATCAGAAAAATATCCTTTTCTACTTAAGTTGTATAAATCTGATACAGATTTTTCTCTTGGTTCTGGGAAAGTTTTAACCCCCTCGTCTCTTTTATCATTAATTCTTTTAATCAAATGATGGTAGATTTTATTTTGTATCTGAGGAAAATCATAGACATTCGAACTCATCAGATCAATTACTTTGTAGTAAATAATGTTCTCTGATTCTTCATAAGCTTTTAGAGTATCTAGAATATCATCTTTAACATCCTCTTCAAAATACTTAAAAAAGTGGCATATCAAATCAGAATATTCTACAATACTTTTTACATCATCATTTTTATATTTTATTCTTAAAATATCTGTATTAAATTTTTCGAGTACTATTATTGCAGTTTCCTGATCAGTTGAGCAGTATTCTAGTAACTGTGAATAGAGTGGATACACTGAATTATATAAAGAAAAATTTTTCTCAAAAATTTCATTTAAATGTTTATTTACAATCCCAATTATCTTAGATTTCAATGAATTTTTATCAATAGCATCCATATTGGCGAGAACTATTTTAATAAGTCCCCTAACTTCCTCTCTCCAATTATAATACAGTGTTTGAGTATTTAAAATATCTATTACTCTTTCTATGTCAATATCATCAACAAGAGGAAGAAAAGTTAGTATATTTTTAAGTTCTCGGAGGTTTTCATCTTCAGTAATTTCAAGTCTTTCTTGAAGATAAGCAATTCGATTCAACAAGTAGTCTTTCGCTTCCTCAGTAACTTTTATTTTGCTAAATGAATAGTTTCTAAAATATAAATTTACAACCTTAAAATCTATACTCGGCAGAATTAATTGAACATCATCCAAATCAAGATTTTTAAGCCAAGAGGCTGTTCTATCGAAAATACTTGCCTCAGGATTTACATATGAATTATCATAACTGAGTAATAATATTTCTAAATATCTATTAATGATTGATTTATAAATCTTATAATGTTCAACACATAAACAATTTAATTTTAAAAAGTTATAAAGATTTTTTACTGTAAACTCCGCATTAAAGAGATGATTATTATCAGACCATCCTCCTCTTCTATAGTTTTCATGCTCTTCACGAATTTCATCAAATAGTTCATTAATAGCTTCTAATTTTCTATATAGAAAATTAAGGTTGAGGATAGAATCTCTAAAATATTCTATAATTTTTTTCTCATCACCTGTAACCGAGTTAATAATTTGTTCCGTTAGTTCACTTAACTCTCCATCATATAAAGGTTTAGCATATCTAAATTCTTTTCCATCATCAAATCGATGCATTGGAATATGCTTGAAATTAAACTCACACACAAGGAAATTAAAATAGTCTTTTTGATGAAATGCTATATTCGCTAACTCTCTAAACTTTGCTTTTGCTAAAGAATATTGTTTTTCTTTATACAACTTAAAAGCCTCACTTAAGAAGCGATTCCCCTCTAAATCTCTAGGTTCATCAATATCCATATCTAGAAACCGGTTTAATAAAGATTTTTTATATACCATATTTCGTAATTCTTCATGACCATCAATTTCAAACCTTAATTGATTATTTCCAAACCAGCGATATTCATCATCCCAGTTTAAAGCCCTTTTCTTTAAAGCAGAATATCTAGAAAAATCTTTCGCATCAATAAAACTAAGTCTATCTAAAAAAGCCAGTTGATTCCATAAATCATCAGCATTATTTACATCTTGACTTCGGTTTTCTGATAGAACCTCTAAAAAATCTTTTGTCCTGCAATACAATTTGTTCTGTTTTTCTGATGTCTCCTGACCTAGATTCTCTTCATTAGAGATAATGAAAATTCCTTGCTTCTTATAATACTCTCGAATGATCATAGACGGTTCCTCGGGAGTATAAAAATAAGCATTTTTAGCATCCAATTTAAATGTATTTTGAATCATTCTAAAAATTGAATTAAAAGTCGAATCACTTAGAGAATACCCCACAAACAATAGAGTATGATTCATTATCAATGACTGGATTAAAGTAGAAATCATTGGGAAGTTCAAAGGATAGTCTAAATAATCTTCTTCTTTTAAAACAATATTTTTCTTACTGAAGTCTCCATGCATTTTAATCAAGTATCTTTCCGAACTCGTATAGGGGATGTCTTTATCTTCAGCTACTACATTGTACTTTAACAAGCCACTTTCAAATTGACTCTCCAGAAGTGAATCATAGTTTGTCGTAATAATATGTTTTGGTGCAATTTTTTCTATTAATTTATGTAACTCATTTGGTTTACTCAATCCCTTCTTAAAGAAAATTTCTTCTATCTTCTTTGTGTACTGATTTTTCCCAAAAGTATCATAATAATACTGAGCAATTCTCAGTGGACTATCTGTTCTTTCTCCTGGTATGTTCAATTCTTTTTTTAATGATTGAATCAATTCTCCCCAAGTTGGTAGATTAGAATTAGCTGATATTCCTGCACCAACAAACAAAACTAAGGAATTTTCTTTAATAGAATTCTTTATTTGAGTTATAGATAAATTATAATTTTCTTCCATATTTTAACTATCCTATCATTAGCTTGTATTACATAAATACAAATTATCCTTATAAATATTCTTTTTTATTACATA
>CALIWM010000038.1:0-2428 GCA_938046645.1 uncultured Gemella sp.
GAAATTTTTAAACAGTTCAAACATTCTGAAGAGATTGCTTTACGATATGCTATGGTGTTGATCAATTTGTCAGCTGGGCAAGAAACTGTAGAGGAACGGTTGAATACCGCTAATTCAATCAAAGAAATTTTTAAACAGTTCAAACATTCTGAAGAGATTGCTTTACGATATGCTATGGCTTTGTACAATTTATCAATTAAACAAGAAAGTGTAGAAGATTTATGGAATACCACTAATTCGGTCAAAGAAATTTTTGAACAGTTCAAAAATTCTGAAAAGATTGCTTTACGTTATGCTAGAATTTTGGTCAATTTGTCAACTGAACAAATAAATGTAGAAGATTTATGGAGTACCGTTAATTCAATCAAAGAAATTTTTGAACAGTTCAAACATTCTGAAGAGATTGCTTTACGATATGCTAAGGTTTTATTCAATTTATCACTTGCACAAAACAACTTAGATACATTGAGCGATACTGCTTCTAAACTAAAGAAAATAGCTTTAAATTTTGAAAAAAATGAAGATATCACTTTATACTACGCTGAAGCTCTTGCTAAAATTATCACTAAACAACAAAACGAAGATGAAAAACTTGAAATCATAGACAAGCTAAAAAGATTACACGATAGATTCATACAATCTGAAGAGATTACTGTTCAATATCTTACAGCTCGGATGGATTTGGTAAAAAATAATCAAATAGATCAATCAAATCTCCTAAACGACATCTATCAATCACTAGAATCTATTCCGAGTATTAAAATTTTAAATATGCTCATCGAAATACTCGAAAACGAAGAACAATTTAAGCAAGATCAAGTTCAGATTTCCACTACTAATATCGTAAAAGCTCTGGATAAACTTTGTTTTGATTCATCTATTGAAGAAGGGAAAGATGAAAAAGAGAAAAATTTGCTTATTCGTACCTTAAAACTTGGTATCATCTCCGATACAAAATATGATATTTTAAAAGCCTGGATAGAGCATTACAGAGAAGACTCCAAAAAAATCAATAAGCTAATTAAAATTTACACGCTTGTCCAACAAATCAAGTATGAGCTTGGATTGAAGGCTGAAGACAAAAATAGAAAACTAAAATTTGGTCACTATACTTCAGGAAAAGCACTCCAAAGCATACTAGGAAAAGGGGATAAAACTCCATTTTCCATCTCAGGAAAGACACGCCTGAATAACGCCAACTATATGAACGATCCTGAAGAAGGGGTCATTCTAGAAGACATTTTAAAATTAGAAAAACGCAATTCTTTGGAACCTAGCTCTTGGTTTTTAATGAGTTTCACTAGCAAAACAGACGATCTTGCCATGTGGTCGCAATATGGAAATAATGCAGAAGGAGTCTGTATTGTACTGAATGAGAATGATTTTGCTCGTTATCATTCACTTAGTGACCTTCCTTGGTATCAAAAAAGCTCAGATAAACAAATCGGTCATAAAATGAATTCAAGTGTTGAAATTCAAAACGATATCTCTTCAAATGAATCCAACAAAGAGATGACGACTAGAGAAAATGGAAATGTACAAAATTCAGAAGACAAACGTTCTACACTGAATAATGAGATCGATTATTTATATCGAGTAGCCTATGTTCATTACTCTAATGATCAATTTGACATTGAAGAAACTGCACTATTCACCAAGGAGGAAGTAACTCGATTAAAAGGATTGTTAGAATCTTTGAAATCAGAATTAACGGATTATAAGAGGTCTGAAGATTTATTCTATAAAAAAGCTATTGCTGACTGTATAGAAGAAATTCGCTACTTGTTCAAATCGGTCGATTACAAGTATGAGGAAGAATTACGTATTTTGCAATTTGCTAATTTAAAACCAGATAATGATGATATAAAAATTGATTACTCTCCTGAATTTGGTAAACTTTATCTCGAACGAAAAGGAACTATTCAGATCTATGAGGTTATTTTTGGTCCTAAGTTCGCAAATCCCGAATATGTGACTCCTTTGTTGAAGCTTTTGGATAAAGATATTGCATTTAAAAAGTCTACGATAAAATTTAGATAAAGGGTTCTATGAGCTACATATCATATAAGGATTCAATAGGCAAAATGAAGTTGGAGCATTTCCAAGCTTTCTGAAATATGCTAGAATAGAAGCAGATGAGAGAAAGGAAGAATACAGCGCGACTGTATTCGTTATAAAATGAGAATTGCAGATTATAGTGTGACCCGTGCCATTCTGGAGCGTCACGGTTTCACTTTTAAAAAATCCTTCGGTCAGAATTTCCTGACAGATACCAACATCCTCCAGAAGATTGTGGATACGGCTGAGATTGACAAAAATGTCAATGTTATCGAGATTGGTCCTGGGATTGGGGCTTTGACAGAATTTTTGGCAGAAAATGCTGCGGAAGTCATGGCCTTTGAGATAGATGATCGGTTGGTGCCGATTT
>CALIWM010000039.1:0-2689 GCA_938046645.1 uncultured Gemella sp.
GTGAGGATTCATACGAATGGCATCCTAGTGTAGAGTTTGTTTCAGAAACATTTGAAGACTTTTTAGGAATGCTATATTTTGAAGATGATATTGCAAATAGCTAGTATTTGGTTACAGAATCATGCTTTTGAGTATATGTTAAGAGTAATGCACAAAATATAATGCAGGAGTCCTATTTATGGGTGATAAATTCCTTGAGTTATTTATTGAAAAAACTTTTTATAATGAGCTATTTAATAAATTGAAATCTTACATCTATCTTCATAGAGATGAAATAAAAGTTAGATCCTACACTTTATCTTCGATATCCTATAAAGCGCTAGATGATTTTAGCGTCAAGGAATGAAAGATACATTCCTGTTTAGAGAAAAAAATTTACAAGCGTCCATCAGGTTATAGGAAGAATGCAAAGGAAACTGTCTGGGATAAAGCTAAGGATGAACAAGGTGTTGTCAAAAATCCTATTACTAAAAAGGTAATGGATATTGAGGAGCCTTGGGATATGGGACATAAACCGGGACATGAATTTAGAAAACACCAACAAAGTGCGGCTGATAGAAAAATAACTCGTAAACAATTTTTAGATGAATATAATAATCCTAATAGCTATAGACCAGAGCTACCAAAATCTAATAGAAGTCATATTTGTGAAGATAAGACGGATTTTTATTTTGGTTCATGATTTTGAAGAAAGGAACTTACTATGGAATATGATAAAAAAGAGATAGCTAGAAAGCTTTTAGATGATGTTGGCGGTACTCCAAGAGTATATGCATTTAAAGATGAATCTGGAAAAGAAATTGACATATTTTGTGGTGATGATTCTCCAATTGAACACGTATCTTCTTATTCCACTGTTGGGTTATCAGACTACACTTTGAACAAAAAGATAGATGAAAAATCTTTAAGAGCAGAAATTATTGGTTCAACAGATAGTATGAATGATTTGTTTCCAAATATAATAAGTGACTGTGCTTTTAAAGTGATGGATGGATCATCTCCTTGTATGCCAGGGACTGTATTTTTAAATGCAATAGATAATTATTATCTAGATTCTAATATGAAGCACATGTTATTGACTATCCCATTTTTATGGGAGTTGCACGATTTGGAATTTGATTATGAATATGTAACTTGGTTGTTTGCAGTTCCGATTTCTGAGTCGGAGTACCATTTTTTTGTTGAGAATGGGTATCAAAAATTAGAAATGTTATTTGAAAAAAAACAAATAGATATTTATGATTTAAATCGTAGTCCTGTGGTTTAGATGATATTTTAAAAAAAGGAGATAAGTTGTACTTAGATGGTCGGCATAAAGATCATTTTGAGGTATTCAATAAAAGAGGTAAAGTAAAGGATGTTCTTAATCCTGATGGAACTTCTAATAGTAAAAAATTTAATTTAGCTTCTGGGAGGAAATTAAAATGATTAGTTCAGAATTAAAAGATGTAATGAAACGATTAACTATTCTTAATGAGAATAATAAAGGTGTGCTACTTAGAGAAGAAAGTATCAGAGATATAGACAATACGATAAATATCTTTCTAAAAAAATATGAAGATCGTTTTTATGAAGGATTAAGATTGTTTAACAAGATAGACATTACTACAATTTCCTCTTCAGAGAATTCAGATTACACTATTGCTTTCTATAATCTATTAACTGGAATTAGGGGAATAATCGATTGTTTTGATGACTTTGATGATATTTTAGTTGAATTGAATAAAAACTTCATGTATCAAAGTGGCGAAATAACAAAAGAAGAATGGGAAAGTTCAGGGGAAGTTGTCTTGGATGACGAAGAAAATGAATTTGGAGATTGAAGAATAGATATTGATTCCTCTTAAATGAATGGGCAAGTCGAAGAATGAAAAATGGAATTTTATATTTACCAGAAGGATTGAGGAGGTATTAAAAATGAAACAAAAAGTATCGTTATGGCTTGGTAATTTTGCAAGTCAAGAAGAATTTCAAGAATACTTCAAAATTTCAAATAAAGAGGATGGGGATAGCATTTCTTCAGAATTTGAGACAGACTTTCATTTGTCGTACTATGATAGAGATTTAGTTGAAAAAGATTGGGTTGATGTTTCTGAAAATAATATTGATGTTTTGCTTGAAGGTTTCTCATACGATGAAGAGATTATTATGCAGTTTCCTAAAATATCAACAACCTATAATACAATTGTTTTGATTTATGATTTTGATTATTCTAAAGAAGGATTAAAAGTAAGTAACAATGGTTCTGGGACATTAGAGTTTATTGGTATTGCAGAATACGATTACTAAGCGTAGCATATAAGGAATTCTGGAACATCATCACCCCATCTAAGCCTGGCTGAAGGATCGCTCGAATGAGATTGGTTTCTGGTGGGGAGATGTCGTTGAGGAAACACGAAATCTACCGCTTCCTCAAGGGATGAAAGATACACTCCTGTTTGCGGAAGGAAGTATGGTTTCAGAGACTGCCATCGGAGCTGTAGATTTGACTCAAATCATTGATATTGACAGAAATGCTAACTTTAGACAAGCTGATGAGCTCCTTATTAGAGAATTAGAGAAAACTCGTCGAGAAATTGTTAAGTTTAGAAAAGAAAATAAACTAACGTGGCACGAATTTAATGACATGACGAGTATGCAACTAGTTCCGAGTATAATAAATAGTAAATTTGGGCACTTAGGCGGTGTT
>CALIWM010000040.1:0-2689 GCA_938046645.1 uncultured Gemella sp.
TCCCCGTATGACTTCTCTATTAATCTTTTATCTTTAATTACTTCTAATTTTTTATTATCTTCACTATTTGAATTATCTAGCATATATCTGGCTGTATCGTACGCTCTACCTAAGACACTACTGTAAGCTATATCAATATCATAACCTTCAATTTTCTTACCAGCTGCAATTCCTTGGCGAATTCCTTCTTCATTTAGAGGAATATCAGTATGCCCTTGAACCAGTTTATTTTTATTGTAATCTGTTTCTCCATGTCGTGCTAAAATTATACGCATATATTCTTCTCCTTTATTAAAAATAAGGGAGAAACTTATAGAAATTGATTTTTATTAAATCACAATCTCTAAGTCTCCCCTTGTTTTACCTATATATTAAATTTCTCTAATATGAACTCTTGTCCATCATAATGTACCACATTTAATGCAGTATTGTTAATTAGTATATTTGACTCAGGATATAGTCCTAATGTTCTTAAAAATACACGAATTAACGCACCATGACAAACCACTAAAATTGTGTCATCTTTATGATTTAAGTATTTTTCATTAAAAAATGAACTAGCTCTCTCATAAACATCTTCATCTTTTTCTACCGACTCTAATCCTTGTTCAGATTCAAGTGCAGAAAAATACTCTTCAAATGTACTACCTTCAAAATCTCCAAAGAATTTTTCGATTAAACGCTCATCGGTAGTTATCTCTTTAGAAATATTTTGACTATTATTAGAGTTATCAAGCATAAGTCTTGCTGTCTCTACTGCTCTTTTCAAAGGACTACTAAATGCATAATCGATATTGTGATCACTTAGCTTTTCTCCCGCAGAAATCGCTTGATTTCTACCCGTTTCATTTAATTCAATATCACTATGACCTTGGATTAATCTATTTTTATTATAGTTTGTTTCACCGTGTCTAACTAATAAAATTTTCATTACAAACTCCTAGTTTAATAATAAGTTCCCTAATTCTGAAAAATCTAAATTTTGATTCTACAATGTTACAATATATACTCTTATAAGATTTAGTTTGAAAGAACAATCTATATATCATTTTTAAACTACGTTAAATAATTTTTTTATACGCTCGTTGTTTTTTAGGATTCAAAAAATTTTTTATAATATATTTTTTTAGTTCTTCAATACTATTTATATATTTATCCTCTAACCAAAATGTCTCTCTTAGTGATTCTACTGTTAATGGTTTTTTTAAATCGTGTACCAAAGGCCATGATATTTTCCTAGCAAGCGGAACAAATGATTCTCCTCCAAAAAAAGGAATAGTTCCTGATATACACCCTGAAGAAACCTTTTTCGCGAACGCTTTATTCACCAAGATTATCGTAGCTAAGCCAATACTCTTATTTCCTAGTACTAAAATAATAAATGGTCGAATATCATATTCTGTATCCTTATTAGAATAATACGAAAGTTGTTCTTTTAACTTATATTCATATTTATCATTTACTATTTTAAATCTATTCAACTTATTTACTGATATTTTATCTCCCATTAAAGCCTTTTCCTTACGATCAAACTTAATTTCGCTATCATCTTCTGAATAAATCAAAAACACATCCGGGTTAATTCCAAAATCACCTTCAAAAGATATTGAATGAAAAACATAAAAGCTATTTTTATAATTTGAAGAAGCAGTCATATGCAAAGTAGATATTGCAGGTGATGTAAATTGTAAATTTACAATTTTAGACTTACTAATAATTATCTTATCATGTAATACATTTATCAAATTCATAATATCTTTAAAGTTCAAGGTAGCTTTTACTACTCCAGGTGTTGAAACTTCTGATTCTAACAAATGATCTACAACTCCTTCTTATTTTTATTATAGTTTGTTTCACCATGTCTAACTAATAAAATTTTCATATCACGTACCTATTCAAAAATGAAATCCTCATCTTCAATTGATTCAACATTCATACTAACTACATATCCATCACCTTTAACACTAAAGAAGTCGTGGTTCTTAGTATTTGTATTCATCGCATTTTCAATAATTGGATTGATTTCTTTATCTTCGAAGTATCCAGGATATCCTAAATTAGCCAATGCACGGTTAGCATTATATTCAACATAGTCTTTTACTTCTTCATATAAACCAATTTCATCATATATATCTTTAGTATATTTCAACTCATTCTCATATAAATCTAATAGTAGTTTATACATTTCTTTTTCAGCACGTTCTTGCTCTTCTTGAGTAAGAGTTTTAAAGATTTCTTGAGCATCAAAACCAGTAAAACTTCCGTGGATAGTTTCATCTAATAAGATTTTACGAATAATTTCTCCAGAAGTAGTTACTTTACCTTGTCCTGCTAAATATAATGGATAGAAGAATCCACTATAGAAAATATAACTCTCTAAGAATACAGACGCTACACGAGCCATGTATAAATCGTATGTTGGCACTTCTGGTTTAAATAATCTCATATAATAATCTTCGATTAATTTCGCTTTAAATTGAAGTTCTGGATTACTTGGAACCCATTCATCTAGTAAATAGTCTGTTTCTTGTGAAGGAATTAAAGATGTAAAGATTGTTGAATAACTTTTCGCATGAATTTGCTCCATCATTCCCATAAAGCTGTACACAGCTTGTTTTCTCATATCTTCAGTATGTAGAGATACAAGAGGCATACCTTTATCACCTTGTTGAGTATCAAGACCAGTTAA
>CALIWM010000041.1:0-11405 GCA_938046645.1 uncultured Gemella sp.
ACTATACCACACGTACCCATTGTAAGAGTTAAAAATAAAGCCTCTCTTTTAAACTTACTTACAAATAAAATAATAACTATTACATCAGTTATTACTGCACTAGGTTTTTGATCTGCTATATTTGTCGTATTTAAATATATGCTTGTAAGTGCTGGATTTTCTAAGCCTTGAATAAAATTAATAATCATACTATCCAAAGGTTTCAAAAAACTATTGTAACCACTCGCAATAAGACCAAACATCACTATAAAAAATATAATTAATCGTTTTTGATTGTTTTTTGTCATTAAATCTCCTAACCTTTTTAAAATTTCTAATTCATATCATATTACCATAAATTTATACATAATGATAGCAAAATAATATTATATTCCTTTCTAAATTATTTACTTTCTTATTGATTTATATTATTAATTTCAGTTAGAAATATTTTATAATAAACATCGTTTCTTATTATAATTTCGAAGTTATACATATAACTATCTATCCTTACAAGTACAATATTTCTCTTTCATTGTTTTCATAAATTTACATTGTTATATTAACTACCTATTTCTTGAATTTTAAAACATATTTTATTATAATTATTAAGTTAATTAAATAAGTTTATACAGGAGCTTGTATGTCAAAAATAAAAAAAATTATTATATCAGTAATTCTACTATTATCTGTAGCGATTGCTAGTTTGTATTATTACGGACGTACCCACAACGTTAACTTTTTCGACTTCAAATATATACAATCATATTGGAAAAGTAACGATTACAATACTAATACAAACAATGAACAAAAAGATACAACAAAAGATAATCATGACAATATAGAAAAATCAAAAGAACCAGAAAAAAAAGGTAAAAGCTTAGAGGCAAAGAAAGCTGTTATGAAAGCTGATACCCCTACTATGAATGCATATGGTTTATATTATGATTATGCTAATATGACTTTACCTGAAGTTATACAAGCATATGCAAAAGAATATGGGATAAAAAATTCACAGATAGCTTTTTCATATAAAAACCTAGAAACTGGTGAGTTAATTGAAATGAATGAGACTCAACCTATGACAGCTGGTTCTACATATAAATTACCACTTAATATGTTAGTAGTAGATAACTTTGAAAAATATAACTTATCTATGACTAAACGTTATGATATCACTAACACTTACTATGAGTATGATGGTGAACACAATACATATGTCAAAGTTTTTAAAGGAGCTATGACTATTCCCCAAATGCAATACTATTCATTAGTTCATTCAGAAAATACTCCTGCATACGCCCTTGCTGATCGTCTTGGAGGTATGAGCGAAGTATACAAAATGTATAGCAACTACGGTGAGTCTAAAGCAGAATTAAAAACTTTTAGTACAGAAAATAAAACAACAACTAACTATTATATTCAAGTGTTACAACACTTATGGGATAATAGAGAAAAATATAAAGACATTCGTGCATATATTGGTGAATCTTTCCCAGGAGACTACTACAAACGCTATCTTCCAAATCTGGTAATAGAACAAAAGCCTGGATATGTTAAAGAAGCACTAAATGTTGATGCTATTGTTTATGAGAAAACACCTTACATTATCGCTTTATATACTGCAGGTTTAGGAGGAGCTACTCCTGCTACTGAAGAAGTAAACCTTGTTGGATTAGATCAAGTAGGACAAATTTCTTATGTTATAAATGAATGGCACCGTGTTAATATGAATCCATAAATTTAATACACTCTTTAGAGTGGGAGTGACTCAACAAAATCAATTTTATTGAGTCACTCCCCTTTTATTTTCTTTTGACAAATTCCTTATAATCTATTATAATATTTTGTAAAGTTATAACTTTACAAAATATTATATGGAGGTTGTTATGTTTTGTAATAATAGATTGAAATCCTTACGTACTAAACAAAAAGTTTCTCAAACTGCAGTAGCTGAACACCTCGGTGTTACTCGTGCCGCCTACAATAGTTGGGAAAAAGGAAAATACATACCTAATAAAAAAAATTTAGACGAACTGGCACTTTACTTTAATGTAGAGACTACTTATTTTGAATCAGAGTATGAGATAGTTAATAAATATCTCCAATTAAACGAGATAAATCAAAAGAAACTTTTGACTATAGCTAACGAGCTATATGTTTCTCAATTATATAAATATCAAGTTCACGCAAAATTATCCGCTGGTTTAGGTAACTTTTACTATGAAGATTATGAGTTCGATACTGTTTACTTCGACAAAGACATATCATATGATATAGCCTCTTGGATTGATGGGGATTCTATGGAACCAAAATACCACAGCGGAGATGTTGCCTTGATTAAAAAAACTGGATACGATTTTGACGGATTGGTTTATGCAGTGGTCTATAATGAGGAAACATACATAAAAAAAGTCTTTCTAGAAGAAAATACAGTTCGTCTAGTTTCTATTAATGACAACTACAAAGACATAATAGCACCGATAGAAGAAGTAAATATAGTAGGAGTTGTTACAGATTCATTTAAACCTATAAAAGAGGTATAATAATATGGGAATAATCGACTATACATTAGAACCACATTCAGACATAGCCTTTATAGATATGAAGTCTTTTTATGCGAGTGTAGAATGCGTAGAACGTGGACTTAATCCTTTAACAACCTCACTTTGTGTAATGAGCAGAAGTGATAACTCTAACGGTTTAATATTAGCAAGTTCCCCTGTTTTCAAAGAAGTCTTTGGGAAAAATAATGTAGGTAGAAGTTATGATCTTCCCTTCGATATTAATACGCGACGCTTTTCATTTTATAACGCAAAAAGACAAGGTCTTGAAATAACTCAACAATATATTAATCATGTCGAAGCTTGGGCTAAAAAAACACTCATCGTCCCCCCAAGAATGACTCTATATATCGAAAAAAATATACAAATACTTAACGTACTTAAAAATTATGTTCCAGATGAAGATATTCATCCTTATTCTATAGATGAAGGATTTATTGATTTAACACAATCTCTCAATTACTTTATAAAAGATTCTACAAAAACAAGAAAAGAAAAATTAGACATAATTTGTGCAAAAATCCAACATGATATATGGAAAAAAACAGGTGTTTACTCCACTGTAGGAATGAGTAATGCAAATCCTCTTTTGGCAAAACTTGCGCTAGATAATGAGGCGAAAAAAACTCCAACTATGCGTGCTAATTGGTCATACGAAGATGTTGAAACAAAAGTATGGAATATATCTTCACTTACTGATTTTTGGGGAATAGGAAACAGAACAGAAAAAAGATTGAATAAATTAAAAATATATTCTGTTAAAGACTTAGCAAATGCTAATCCAGATATATTAAAAAAAGAATTCGGTATAATTGGGGTTCAGTTATGGTTCCACGCAAATGGAATCGATGAGAGCAAACCTTCAAAACCTTATAAACCAAAATCAAAAGGCATAGGTAATTCACAAGTACTACCTAAAGATTATAAGATCAAATCACAAATAGAACTAGTTTTGTCAGAAATGGCAGAACAAGTCGCCATAAGACTGAGAAGAGTTAAGAAAAAGGCAAAATCAGTACATATTCATATCAGTTACAGTAAAATTGAAAGCAAAAA
Organism: uncultured Gemella sp.; assembly: GCA_938046645.1. Classification (GTDB taxonomy): domain Bacteria; phylum Bacillota; class Bacilli; order Staphylococcales; family Gemellaceae; genus Gemella. The sequence continues at coordinate 3,600 of CALIWM010000041.1, forward strand.
ATCTATTAATGCATCTAAAAAAATTAACCCTACTCAAAGCACAAAACAATTAACCGATCATGTTCTATCGCTTTTTAGAAGTAAATATGACGGTGGTGCTGTACGTTCTATTGCAGTTAGATATGATAATCTAATAGATGATAATCTTACAATCTATACATTATTCGATGATATTGAAGCTATTGAAAAACAAAGAAAAATTGATAAAACACTGGATACTATACGTGATAAATACGGATTCTTATCAGTTCAAAATGGAAGTATGTTAATGGAAGGTTCACGTGTAAAAGAAAGAAGTAAACTAGTAGGAGGTCATGCTGGCGGCATGGATGGAATAATATGATAAATAGAAATTATCTCCCCTATAAATCTGCAAGAGAATACGCTGACCGCGGGATGGCTAAGTGGATGGGCTTTTTCATCTCAGAACACACTACCGCCATTAATACACAAGGTGACACTATAGATTTTTCCAACAATATGGATGAAGATGAAAAAAGACTGCTATTAAATCAATTATATTTCTTTAAAGGTCTATCATATTTATATACCTCTACTCAGCGTGAACCATATCTAGGAAAGGTTGTTGATTGCACTAACGATATTATTTATTTTTCAACTAAACAAAATATACTACAAATTTCAATTAGTGATATTCTAAAAGTTTCTTTAGCAGAGGAATTAGACTATGAACAAACTTAATCAACATGAAGTTCAATTTGATTATTTTAGTAGTAATTACGATCAATTCGAAAAAGATTTCTATAAATATTCTGCATTGAATGTGCCTTTAACATTTTTAACAGACGATATTCTAAGTTTAATGGTGAATAACAATAGTAATTTTTTCAGACTAACCGCTAATAAATCAAAAGATAAAAGAGATCACTACTTCTTTTTCAAAGTTCAAACTCCTTTAGAAAATAAAATGGTGAGAATCTTTCAATATATTGGACATAAATTCATAAATGAAAAATAAACTCGAAACTAGGATATCTTCCTAACTTCGAGTTTATTTATTTTAAATTTAATAGATTCTATTGCTTTTGTTTTCTTCTAATCGCTATCGCTGCTACTAGAGCTAACAATGCCATACTAATAGTCTGCTCTGATTCTAAACCAGTTTTTGGTAATTCTTCTTTGTCCTTTTTAGAAGCTTCTTTTTCTACTTTATTAGAATTAGTGACATTATTATTAGAATTTTCATCTTTATGTTCTTCTTCTTTATAGTTAGCCTTAACTGGTGTAGCTATTTGAACACGACTTTCTAAATCTTTAGCCCCTACTCTAATTCTCTCTAGAATAGTAAATTTACTGAAATGATTTATTTTGAATTGCAGCGAACCGTCACTAAAGCTACTTTGAACTTTTTCTAAAACATTGTTGTCCGCTATATGATATACTTCTAATTCTGCATTGTCATTTTTTACTACAGATACTTTAACTGTACGTTCAGCATCACTATCTATTTTTTTACCATCTTTTTTGAAGTGAATTTCAAAAACTTCAACAACCTTATATTCACTACCTAATTTTTCAATAATAGCTTTATTTAGCTTCTCATCGTTTATCGCACCTACAAAGACATCATCAGCTTTTATTTTGTTTTTATCAAAAGATACAGCCACATCACGCCCTGATAATGTTGCAGATAAAACTTTATTTTTAACTGGCGCATTATTCTCTGAAGTTTCTTTTGTTTTATTATTAGACGAATCTGTTTTGTCTGAGGTTACTTTTGGAGTTTCTTTGCCAGGAACTTCTTGTTTATTTTCTGGAACAGTTTGTCCTTTAGGAACTTCCTTCTTATCAGTTTCTTTTACAAATTCTTTATTATCTTTCTTATCTTTCTTATCTTCGGTTTTTACCGGTTCTTTATTTTCTTTTTTATTCTCAGTTACTTTTACTTCTTTTGGTTTTTCTATTTCTACTAAGGAATTACTCTTTAATGAATTTTCTAAAATAGCTTTTACCTTTTGAAGATTTACATTATTAGGATTACCAGCTAATAACTCATTAACTTTAATTAACCATATTTCTTTTATTTCTTGCTCTTTCTTTTTATCAACCTTAATATTAGCAAATAAATAATTTACAAATTCTTTCTCGTCAATAGAATTCCAATCTATCTTATCTTCTAAAATAGATTTAATGAAATTATCTTCTTTATTGATTTCTATTGCCGGTGCTAATGATACATTTTGTTTTGAATGTTTTGATTCCATTTCAGGTTTAGACATTGGTTTTTCAACTTCTTCTAAAACAGGTTTGTTTACATGCTCTAACTTAACATCGTGATTAGATTCTGCAGTTACAACAACATTGTTTGTGTCTTCGTGTGCATAAGCTGTTCCAAGAGAGCCAGCAACAATGCCTATTAGAACACTAGCAATACCTACTGAAACCTTTCTAATCGAATATTTTCTCGTACTAAACATAATTTTCTCCTTATCAACTTGCTTAAAAATTACAATTTACTTATTAATCTATCTTTTTTATTATAATATATCTCAGAAAAATGAGCAAGTGCAAACCCATTTTAATAACTTACAATACAAAAATACCAGAATCAAAAAGCTAAGTATTCTACTTTACTCTTTGATACTGGTATATAATAATATCCATAATTTTTAAATTTTATATTATTTAATTTGGTGTTTATTCATTTTTTCTTGGAAAATGGCTGTAATAATTTTACGTAATTCTTCTTTTTCTTTTTCTGGCCATTCTCCCTCTTTTTGAGCTGCTGCGTATAATTCTGGATATTCGACAGAAATTCTCTTAACAGTGCGTGTATTAGCATGTTTTCTCACGAAAAATGGAATCTTCTTCATTAGTTCTTCTGGAACCAATGAAAGTATTCTTTCCGCAGTTTCTTTATCACTAATTACCGAAAAAGTAAGACCTTTCTTTATCTGTTTTTGTTCCTGTTCTGTAAAATCTTCTAACTTCATTCTTATTCTCCTAAAGTATGTATATTTTCAATTAAGATTATATACTAATACTAGTAAAACAACAAATTAATTTCACTGATAGAGATTATCAATATTACAAGTTGCTAATTTACTAATTAATACTTATAAAAATAACAATTTTTATAAAGATTCAATGGTATAGGCTACTACTTTTAAAATACCAACAATAATACTCTATTAATAAATTACCTACTTATCACCCTTCACTATCAAAGTCACACACTCAACCCATACAACTTATAAAATTCACCTTTTCTATCCATCAAATTAACAAAAGAATCATCTTCTACAATGACACCATCTTTCATAAAAAGAATTCTATCATATTTTTTAAAAATAGTTTCATTTAACTTGTGTGTGACAACAAGAGCTGTCAAATCTCGGATTTTCAAGATTGAATTTTCAATTTCAGTAGTAACTTTATTATCCAAAGATGAAGTAGCCTCATCTAATAATAAGATTGGTGTTTTACGAATTAAGGCACGAGCAATGCTAAGTCTCTGTTTTTGCCCACCGGATAAATTTGATCCACCCTCACCACATAAAGTTTGTAAACCTAATTCATTTCCTAAAATATAATTTTCTAACCCAGACTCCTGTACAGCTTGTTTTATTTCATCATCTGCAAAAGGTTGATTAAGTGTAATATTCGCACTTAAAGTATCATCAAAAATATAAACATCTTGTTGAACTACAGTTATTAAGTTATACAGACTCTCTGACGAAATATCCTGTAAATCTTGATTATCAATTGATATGTGCCCACTTGTTACATCATAAAAACGCAATAATAGATTCAGTAAAGTTGATTTCCCACTTCCTGACATACCTACGATTGCAATTTTTTCTCCCTTTTGAATATTCAGAGATAAATTATTAAAAATCTTTTCTTTAGCATTAGGATAAGAAAAATCTACATTTGAAAAAGAAATTACATCATCGAAATATTCTTTCCTTTTACCTGTTTGAAGTTCAATTACATCTTTTACCTCAAATGAATTCAGTGTAGCATATCCTTCACGGAATTTACTTATTCCCATACCAATTTCATTAAGTGGCATTACTACAAAATTGACTAGTTGAACAATAGCAGTTACACTTCCAATTGTAGTATGACCATCGAAGACAAGATACATTCCTCCACCAAAGGCTACTAAAAAAACAATCATCCCTGAAAACTGAGAAATAACATTAGCAAAAACATCAAATTTCCCTTTCATAAAATAAACCCCATCCAATTTTTCACTTTCATGATTGTAATCCTGACGGATATCTTCTTTCACATTAAAACTTTTAATAACCAGAAATCCTGCTAAAATATCTTTAACTTTAGCTAAATACTTCTGATCAGCAATGAGAGCACTATTTTGTAAAAAAGCTGACTTTTGTCCAATGATTCCTGAAATTATCATTGGAATAATGCTGGCAATGATAACCAATAAAGTTAAAAACCAGTTACCTATAAACATAGCTATTAGCGAGAAAATCATCAAAGAAAAGTTTTTTGAAATATTAAAATACTGATACAAATAGTCTTGCTCAATTTTCTTCATATTTTCAGTCAATATAGAAATATATTTTCCTGATTTCTCATTAGAAAATTCTCTATAATCCTTATCTAAAATCGATTTAAACACCTTATTTTTATATCTTGACATAATTTTTCTAACAAGTTTATTTCTCAATCGAAGAGATATGAAATTAAGACCAGCATAGACGAAAATAACAGCAGCGCCAAGTAATACAGCTTCAGTCAGTGCTTCTCTATTTTGGGACAGTCCACTATCAATAATATCTTTAATAGAATAAGCAAAAGCAATATTAGTTAAAGGGACTAGCATATTAAAAATCATGAAAGAATAATAAAACTTTTTATGATTCTTTATCAATTTTTTCATTCTTAATTCACCTCATAATTATTAAATTTTATTTAGAAAATGTGACATAAAATATTCTTCTAAGTCAATATTCTCACTCATAATTTCTTTCATAGAGATTTGTTCAACCATTTTTCCATTTTTTATAACACCAATCTTATCTGCTATCTGTGAAATTTCGGATAAGATATGACTTGAGATTAATATTGTAATTCCATGTTCTTTAGAAAGCGCCAGCAAAAGATTTCGAATTTCTTGAATTCCTATTGGATCCAAACCATTAATTGGTTCATCTAAGATTAATAATCTAGGTTTTGTTAAAAAAGCCCTAGCTAAACCGAGTCTCTGCCTCATTCCTAACGAAAACTCTTTTACTTTTTTAGTAGTATTTTTTAATCCTACCATACTTAAGACACTTGTTATATCTGATTCAGTTATATTTTTCCCCATATACTGAGCATGAATTTTTAAGACTTCTTTTGCAGTACAATTTTCATAAAAAATTGGTGTTTCAATAATACTACCAATCTGACTTAGAATTTCCTCTCTGTATTCTTGTAAATTTTTCCCAAAAATTTCAATACTACCAGATGTAATAGTTGATAAGGACAACATACATTTCATTAAAGTTGTTTTTCCAGCACCATTGGGACCTAAAAAACCATATATTTCTCCTTCAGCAATTTGAAGATTAATACCACTCAAAATTTCTTCCTTATCAATAGTTTTAAAAAGTTCTTTTATTTCAACAACATTTCTCATTTTTATACCTCTCTTTCTATATCCAACTCTCAATACAAGATTTTCTTCTTCAGGAATATGAATACTAACTTATATAATCTTTTCTTTTAAAGTAATAATCAAAAGACTATTACTTATTTTAGCAGTTTCATTTTTATTCCTGAAACAATTCATTCTAGTAAATTAAGTTATACTACTTAATATTAATATCTTTTCTTGAAATATTATAAATTGAAACTGAAGCAATAATTATACTTATGAAGCTAGCAAATATTAAAAATAATGAGTTATTAACAAAATTATTAGTCAAACTTCCCGGAGTTGCATTAGATAGTAATGCTGCTAAGCCAAGTCCTGAAAGCATTGTTATAGGTATTGAATACTTAATCATACCTATAACAAAAGGTAATACCCCAATTAATACTGTCCCAAACGAAATTCCGATTAAATTAATTAATTGATTAACTACTGGGATATAATTTGATTCAGTTAAAACCGCAACTAATTTAATTAATAATTGAATAACTAAATGTGCAGTAAAATGAGCAATAAATGATATTAAAATCACCGATATGACTTTCCCCCATAGTAATTTTATTTTAGAAATAGGGTAAGAAAACAACTGAAAAATTGTTCTTTGTTTAAATTCATCAATAAAAATTATAGACAATAAATAAGCTTCAAAAATTAAAAATGCTGCTTTTGTAAATAAAGATGAAAACAATGATGTTGCAATTGCCCAATTTTCCCATTTGTCAGCAATTTTAAAATTATTAGAACCCTGCCCTACAAATTCTCCCAATTTATTATCCGTACCTAGCCCCATAATTATAATTCCTGTAACACCTAATACTATCAATATAGTAACAAACCAAGCAAAAAATAATTTAGATTTTGAAACCTTATTTATTTCAATTTTAATAAGTGACAACATAGATTTTTCCCTCCTAAAAATAAATATAGTTCATATTATTTAAACTATTTTAAATACATATTCAAAATAACCGTTTTAATAAAATAAGAGTATAAAACATACCGACGGTATTCAAACAACTAAAAAATAATACATACCCTTGGTATGTTAATAAGTTTTTTAATAACATACCTGAGTATGTTATTTTTAAAATATCAAATACTTAAAATATATTTATAGAACAATAACTGATTAAATCGATAAAAAGTTATTACTAACAAGCATATAATAAGACTATCTATTTAACACCTTTTAAGTGATCAAATAATTGGAAAATTACCCCCATCATTTCATCAGAAATCAAGTGTACCCCTAGTCCATCAAAAGAAAGTTTAATGAATTTCATTTTTCTCTTCAGTTCCTCTACTGAATAAACAGAAATTTGGAATCCAATCCAAATATTCAAAGTTAAAACAATCAAATCAGCCAGTTCTTCTGGATATTCTGTTTTAATTGATTCATCTTTAACACCTTCGTAAACTCTTTCTCTAATTTCTGGTAAAAAATCAGAAAATAAACTTAAATACTGTTCTCCTAACAAACGTGGACTTCTTAACTTTATCGAAGCTGAATATACAAGCCTTTGTTGTTCAAAATTAGAGAAAGCATCCATCAAAGAATTTTGTATTTTTTCTAATCCAGTATCTCCCCTCCAATTATAATTTAGAATTTCTTGATTATTTTCTCTAATAATTGATTGTAATATCTCCTGTTTTGATTCAAAATGATGATAAATAACACCTTTCGTCAATCCACCTAATCCATTTATTATATCTTGTATTGAGGTATTATCAAATCCCTTTTTTAAAAATAAATCTTTAGAAACTTCTAGTATTTTTTTCCTAGTTTCATGTGGATTTCTATTCCTTGCCATAATATCTCCTTTCTATCATACCAACGGTATGTAATTTCATTATAATCCTCTAAGCTAGTAATGTCAAGTTTCTTATTGTTCCTCCCACTTTATTTTTTAGAGTTTACTCTTAATATTAGTTCAAGTTATTATACAAAGTAATCTTATGCTCTTTCCTCTTTCGTATTTACCGTTTAATAAATTGCTATGTTGTTACGTTTTATTTAATTGTTTGAGTTAGAGTAACTGGAATCTAGATTTTAACCCTTACGAAAAATAACAAGGGCTATTCTCTGAAGTATGTTCTATACCATTATAGTTTAACGCAAAGCGTAGCTATATAGTCATTTCCATAACGTGATAATCTATGTCTTTTATCACATGATT
>CALIWM010000042.1:0-11418 GCA_938046645.1 uncultured Gemella sp.
ATTTTCTAGCATTATAATGAATTTACTAGTATTTGCTACTAGGAAAATAAAATTAAAAATTAAAAATTAAAAACATACTATTAATCAGTCAAAATTAAGGATATTTTTTAAATTCCAGGCTGATTAATAGTTTTATTTTATAACAGTATATACATACTTACTTTGATACAGATAAGTAAATGAAAATGAATATCATTGAAAATAAAAGGTGTACTATTACATTTTTATTTTTTTTTAGTTTATATTTGTATTTTTAGAAATTTAGAATAAATATATTTTAATAAATTTCAAAAAAACTTAATTGCTTATAAAGTGTTGCTAAATTAATATTTTTTGATAGTAAAGGTTAAATATAGGATATATTTTTCGTTTTTTTTATGAAAAATTAAAATTAAGATATTACTTATTATTGTTTTTTTAATGAAAACGATATATTGTACCTTCTTTATGAGTTAAATATTTTATTGATTTGAAGAGTTTTCTGTTATATAATGTAATTAAAGTATTAATCATCTATTATTACTTTGTCTTTTAATAACAGGTTTCTTGTAGATGTATATAACATATTTAGTTATCTTAAGCAAATAAATTTTTTATTGTAAGGTGTAAAAAAATGGAATTAAGAAGAAAGACCTTAAAATTAATGGGTTCTCATATAGATATTCTTATTTTTGATAGCGTTGATGCTGAAACTATTTTAGATGATGCTGTAGAAATGTTGAAGATGTATGAACATAGATTTAGTGCAAATGACGACAGTTCTGAATTAATGGAAGTTAATCATAATGCAGGTATCAAAGCAATCAAAGTCCATCCGGATTTATTTGATTTGATAAAAATAGGGAAAAACCATAGTTGTGCTCCTAATAGCTTTTTAAATATTGCTATTGGTCCAATTGTACAGACATGGAGAATAGGGTTTAAAGATGTAAAAGTTCCTACTAAACAAGAAATTGGTGATTTATTAGAAATAACTGATCCTAATCAAATAATTTTAAATGAAGAAAAACAATCTGTCTATCTTGCAAGAAAGGGCATGGCTATTAATTTAGGTGCTTTAGCAAAAGGATATATTGCTGATCTTATGATTGAATATTTGAAGAAAAGAGGCGTAGATGCTGGATTAATTAATTTAGGTGGTAATGTATTAACTTTTGGTGATGCCAAGCATAATCAAGATTTAATGTGGCGCATAGGTATACAGAATCCAGTGGAGTCAAGAGGAAATCATTTATTTACTATAGGGATAAAAAATCAATCGGTAGTAACATCAGGAATATATGAAAGAAACCACACAGAAAATGGTAAAACATATCATCATATATTAAATCCGAAAACTGGTTATCCCGTTGAAACAAATGTAGCAGGGTTATCGATAATCTCTAGAAAGTCAGTAGATGGAGAAATCTGGACTACAAGATTGTTTGGAAAAGATATCAAAGATATTTTAGAAGAAGTGAACAATTTACCTGATATAGAGTGTGTTGTTGTAACTACTGAAGGTAAAGTCTATTATACAAGCGGAGTGCTAGATAAAATAATATGTTAGATAAAAATATCTTGAAGAATACTGAATATACTATTAATTTAAGGAGGCTCTATTAAAGTGGCTGAAGTGAAAAACAAAAAAAATGTTAAAAAAACAAGACAAGAAAATCTAGATACAAATAATGTAGATAGTACAAAAAAAGAGAGAGGAAACAAAAACATGGTAAAATTAATTGGTCTAGTTGGTACAAACTCTAAAAAATCTACAAACCGCCAACTTTTACAATATATTAAAAAACATTTTGCAGGTAAAGCTGACATCGAATTAGTTGAAATTAAAGATCTTCCTTTATTCAACAAACCAGCTAATAAAGAATTACCTGAAGGAGTTAAAGAAATTGCAGCTAAAATTGAAGCAGCTGACGGAGTTATCATCAGTTCACCTGAGTATGATCACGCAGTACCTGCATCATTAATGAGTGCAATCGCTTGGTTATCATATGGAATTCACCCATTACTTGATAAACCAGTAATGTTAACAGGAGCTTCATACGGAACTCTTGGTTCATCTCGTGCGCAAGCGCACTTACGTCAAATGATGGATTCACCAGAAGTTAAAGCACGTGTAATGCCAAGTTCTGAGTTCTTATTAGGACATTCTTTACAAGCTTTCGACGAAGTTGGAGATATCTCTAACCCAGAAACTGTAGCGAAATTAGATAGTTTATTTGCTGATTTCTTATTATTCATCAAAATTACTGAAAAATTAATTAATGCACATAAATTAGCTGAAAAAGAAATTGAAAACTTCTCTTGGGAAGATTTAAAATAGGATAGGAGTGTAGACACATGAAATTAGTAGGTATCGTAGGTTCAAACGCGGAGATTTCTTATAACCGCAAATTAATGGAATTTATAGCAAAAGAATATAAAGATTTATTCACTTTAGAATTATTAGACATTACTAACTTACCAATGTTTAACCAAGATGAAGATCATTCAAGAGAAAACAAAGATTTATTAGTAATGAACCGTAAAATTTTACAAGCGGATGGTGTTATTATCGCAACACCTGAGCACAACCACACAATTACAGCTTCTCTTAAGAGTGCTTTAGAGTGGTTATCATTTGAATTACACCCACTTGAAAATAAACCAGTAATGGTACTTGGAGCTTCATACTATGATCAAGGATCATCTCGTGCTCAATTACACTTACGTCAAATCTTAGACGCACCAGGTGTTAACGCAATCGTATTCCCTGGGAACGAGTTCCTTTTAGGAAAAGCTAAAGAAGCTTTCGATGCTGAAGGTAACTTAGTTGATGATCGTACAGTAGGTTACTTACGTACATGTTTAACTAAATTCGTTAAATTTGCTACAGTAGCGCAATCATTAGCAGAAAGAAAACCAACACCGCCAGAAGACTTAACAGCTAGTGGAAAATGTGATACAACAATTGAAGGTGTTGATGGAAATGCTGATGACTGGTATGAAAAAGCAGCTGAAAAAGTTAACGCTGTATCTGGAGATACATATGTTAAACTTGATCGTGGTATCTTAACAGTAGACCAACTTAACTACTTCTTAAACTCTATGCCAATGGAATTAACTTATGCAGACAGCAATAACCAATTCTTATACTACAACTACCACAAAGAAGATTACGAAATGCTTGCAAAACGTCGTCCAGAACAAGTTGGATGTTCATTAGCAAATGTTCACCCAGAGCACCCAGAGAGAATACATAAGAGTGTAAACTGGTTAGTAGGATTACTACGTTCAGGACAAATTGATGTATTCCGTACACACGTACCAACTCACGGACCAGATAAATATGTTGTGCACAACTACCAAGCTATGTACGACAAAAATGGTAAATACGCAGGTATCAACGAGTACATCTTAGACTTCAAACCAATCGTAGATTGGTACTTAAAACAAACAGGTCAATCATTAGTTAAAAATGGAGTACCTGTAGGTCACGGATATGCAGCAGCACCAGCTCCTGCAACGGCAGATGCAACAAGTGGAGCTTCTGACGCTGGTCATGGTGGAGCAGCACCAGCAGCGCCAGCACCAGCAGCGGATGCAACAAGCGGAGCTTCAGCATAATAAGTTAGAAAAAATGATAAAAAGGCTTAAGGATTATTCTTGAGTCTTTTTTATTTCTAGAGCATATCTAGAGAATATTAAGAAATATTAAGTTATAATATAAAATAAATACACATTAGTGTAAAATAATATTTACTAAATACGGAGAGTATTGTATGAATAAAAATAATGTTTTATCTAAATTATTTCATAGGTATTTTATTGTTGCTTTGAATGGAATGGCCTTGGGGTTGTTCTGTACTCTAATTATTGGATTGATTATTAAGCAGATTGCTATAAGCTTGAGTGGAAGTTTATCGAGTTTCTTACTTGTTATAGCGAGTATCGCAATGGCATTAACAGGTCCAGTTATTGGTATAGGTGTTGCTCATGCGCTTAAAACTCCTAAATTAGTAATCTTAGCTTCGGGTGTAGTCGGATTTTTAGGTGCATTTGGGTCAAATCTAGGTACTAATAATTTGCTAGATCATGGTAAATTGATAATTAGTGGTTCTGGTGATCCTTTAGGAGCCTTTATAGCTGTAGTTATAGCTGCGGAAATAGGTAGACTTATTTCCGGAAAAACTAAAATAGATATTATTATCACTCCATTTGTCACAATAATCATAGGAGGAATAGTTTCTTATTTAACAGGACCATATTTAATAAAAGGGATGAAAATTCTTGGTACATTTATAAGGGAAGCAACTGAATTACAGCCGTTCATTATGGGAGTAGTAGTTTCAGTTGTTATGGGAATAATTTTAACATTACCTATAAGTTCTGCGGCATTATCTATTATACTTGGATTGTCTGGAATAGCAGCAGGAGCATCTACTGTTGGATGTGCAGCTCAAATGGTCGGCTTTGCAGTAATAAGTTTTAAAGCTAATCGTTGGAATGGATTACTTGCTCAAGGGTTAGGAACGTCTATGTTGCAAGTTCCTAATATTATGAAAAAACCAGTAATTTGGATTCCTCCAATAGTAGCGAGTGCTATACTGGGGCCTATAGCAACCATTATTTTTAGAATGGAAAATAATCCTGCTGGAGGAGGAATGGGAACATCAGGACTAGTGGGGCAACTTATGACATGGCAAACAATGTCACCTTATACAGCTCATTCAGTGTTGTTAATAGAGATATTGTTACTACATTTTCTATTACCTGCGATTATTTCATATGGGGTATATTACTATATGGAGAAAAAAGGTTTTGTAAAAGCAGAAGATTATAAATTAGATTTATAAAAATTTAAGAACTAGCTATAGAAAAATATAGTTAGTTCTTTTATTTTTGTATTTATAATTTTTGTAATGATAAAGAAAGGGGAGTATATATGAAACTAGAATAAAAACTAAGTATGTAAATTTCTAATAAACATGGTCAAAACATGGGCAAAGCGAAAAAAAAGAAAGCCCTGTTACTGATGTAATAGGGCTTTTAAGCTTTTTCTTATTATCGTACTTCTTTAATACGAGCAGCTTTACCACGTAAGTTACGTAGGTAGTATAATTTAGCACGTCTAACTTTACCTTTACGTACAACTTCAATTTTTTCAACTTTTGGAGTGTGAACAGGGAATGTTCTTTCAACACCAACACCGTTTGAAATTTTACGTACAGTATAAGTAGCAGAGATTCCTCCACCACGACGTTTGATAACTACTCCTTCGAATTGTTGGATACGCTCACGTCCACCTTCAACGATACGAACGTGTACTCTTACTGTATCCCCAGCTTTAAATTCAGGAATGTCTGATCTTAATTGCGATTTAGTGATCGCTTCAATGATTTTGCTCATTATTCTTTCTCCTTTTTTTACAAAATGTTCATTACTAATGCTTGATTAACAGAGGAACATCGTAATTTAATGTTTTCACATCTCGACTATTATAACATTATTTTAAGTAAATATCAATAGAAAATTTAATAAAATTTATTATAAAAGAGCTTTTTCCCAAGTATCTTCTTTGAATCCAAGAAGTAGGATATCATTTTTTAAATCAAATGCTAAAGGGCGTTTAATTAACATACCGTTTTCATGAAGTAATGTTAATGCTTCATCAAGAGATAATGTTTCTAATTTGTCTTTTAATCCAAGTTCTTTATAAACAAGACCACTAGTGTTAAATAATTTCTTTAATGGAAGATCGAATGTTTTAATAATTTTCTTAAATTCTGCTACTGTTGGTGTTTTTTCTTTAACATTGAAGTATGTTGCTTCAATATTGTTTTCTGTTAAAAGTTTTTTTGCTTTTCTACATGTCGAGCATGTCGGATATTCGTAAATAGTTAGCATATAATCACCTCAATAATTTTTTATGAAATCTAATAATTATTGATATTATAATATTTATTTTTAGTAGTGTAAAGAAATCTGTTTAGTAGGGAAGTTTAAGAGCAAGCGGTTAAGTTAAAACATTAAATAATATGTGATATAATTATATTATAGGAATAAAGGAGAAATACTATGCAAAAAATAATTGTAAAAGATGTTTCTAAAATATATGGGGAAAATAGTAATAAAGTTATAGCGAATGATGCCATTAGTTTTGATATTAATGAAGGAGAATTTGTTGTAATTTTAGGACCAAGTGGAGCTGGAAAGAGTACATTGCTTAATATTATAGGTGGAATGGATAATGCTAGTAAAGGATCAATTAATGTTTTTGGAAAAGAGATTGTCGGTTTAAGTGAAGCGGAACTAACTAGATATAGAAGAGAAGATATAGGTTTCGTTTTTCAATTTTATAATTTGATTCCAAACCTAACAGTTTTAGAAAATGTAGAATTAGCTGGACAAATTGTAAAACAACCGAAAAAAGTAACAGATATTTTAAAATTAGTAGGATTAGAACATAGAATGGATAATTTTCCTTCGCAAATCTCTGGTGGAGAACAACAGCGTGTTGCTATAGCGAGAGCAATAGCTAAAAATCCAAAACTATTACTTTGTGATGAACCAACTGGGGCGTTAGATTATAAGACGGGAAAAAATATCTTAAATATCCTAAAAGACTATAGTGTGGATGAGAAAAAAACTGTAGTAATTATAACTCACAATAGTTCTATCGCTGAAGCTGCAGACAAGGTAATAGAAATTTACGATGCTAAGGTGAAAAAAGTAACACAAAATACTAATCCTAAAAGTATTGATGAAATAGAGTGGTAGTGTTATGAAAGCAATAAATAGAGATATATTAAGAGAAATATCAAAAACAAAGTCGAAGTTTATATCGATAATGATAATAATGTTTCTGGGAGTTTTTATCTTTGTAGGTCTAAAAGAAACATCACCTGCCATGGTGAATACCTATAATAAGTATATAGAACGCCATAAGATGTATGATTTAAGAGTGAGTCATAATTTTGGAATCAATGAAGAAGATATGAAAATTATAAATGCTCTGGATAATGTTGATTTAAGTGAGAGTTATTTTATAAAAAAACTTCAGATAACTAATAGTAATGAGTTTGTAAATATTGAATCTTTACCCGAAAAATTAGTTTTACCTAAGATAACTGAAGGTGCTTTACCTAATAATGACCGAGAAATAGCTTTAGTTGAATCACTGCAAGGTAGTTATAAAATTGGAGACGAGATTTCTTTTATTTCAGATAAGAGTGAAAGTAATACTTTAAAACAATATAAGTTTAAAGTAGTTGGTTTTGTTCAAGGAGCAGATCATATAGAGGTATCTAATAATAATCTAGCTAATAAGGACTATTTTGGGTATGTAAAAAGAGACGTTTTTAAATTTGAAAATGTAAGTGGAGTAAATATAAAACTTAAAGATATTAACTATAAATATAGTGATAAAGATTATATTACGGAAGTTAATAAGACTAGAGATAGCCTGATAGAGAAATTAAAAATTCAGCAAAAAGTCGACGAAAAAAATTATTTAGAAAAAAATAATAAAAAATTAAATGAAAATGAAAAAGTAATAAGTCAAGCACAAGAACAACTTAATAGTGTTAAAGAAAAACTTGAATTATTAAAAAATGTTGATAGTAAGAGTTACAATGAACAAATAGAAAAACTGAGTAAATCTCAAAGAGAGATTGATGATAATAAAAAGCAACTAAATATTGGGAGAGCCAGTCTTTTAGAAGAAAGTTATCCTAGATTCTCGGTAGAAAATATTAGAGGTTTAAAAAACTATGCTCAATTTATTGATTCTGCGAGTAGTTTAACTTTTGTTGCTAATGTTTTTTCAATATTCTTATTCGTTGTATCGATTTTAGTTTCACTAACAACTTTAACAAGAATGATAGATGAAAACAGGATAAACATCGGTACTCTTAAATCACTAGGATACAGTAATTATCAAATTTCTAAAAAATATTTTGTATATGGTGGATTATCTACCTTAGTAGGGACGATATTAGGAATTATTGGAGCATATTTGGTGATTGTTCCGATAATATATAATTCTTATGCAAGGTTCTTTACTTTTAATAAACCGGAGATCGTATATACTCCAAGTATACTTATCGCAGCTTTTGTTATTTCATTAGGATGTATAAGTTTAGCGATTTATATACCTCTTAGAAAAAACTTAAGAGAAAAGAGCGCGTATTTGTTGCGTCCTAAGGCCCCGAGTGGAGGAAGTAGAATATTTTTAGAAAGAATACCGTTTATTTGGTCTAGACTTAGCTTTTTAAGGAAGGTGACCTTTAGAAATATTTTCCGCTATAAAATTAGAATGTTAATGACAATATTTGGAGTTGCAGGATGTCTAACTCTTATGTTTATAGGTTTTGGTATTCGTTATGGAGTAATAAATATTTCTAATGAACAATTCAAGGTTATTAATAAGGTAGATATCGCAGCTACTTATAATCCTTATATAGATAATGAAAGTGTAGAAAAACTTCAAAAAGAGATTGATAATAATAAAAATGTTAAAGCTAGCACCAAAGTAAATATTCAACTTGCTACTTTCGAAAGTAATAATGAAATTGTTGATTCTGCACAGCTGATAACTGTAAATAAAGATAATTATAAAGATTATATTACATTAACTAATAAAGATAATAAAGGAATTAACTTGCCAGTTGACGCGGCTGTAGTTAGTGAAAAACTTGCGTATTTGCACAAATTGAATATTGGAGATAGTTTTAATATAATTGTAAACAATAAAGAATATACGCTTACTGTTGCTGAAATTAATAAGAATTACTTTGGACATACAATATATATTAATAAAGACTATTACGAATCAGTATTTAAAAAGCAGTATAAGAATAATACGTTTTTAGTACAAACTACAGGAGGTAAAGAAACTGTAGAAAATGTGGTGAGTAACCTACATAACAATAAGGATATAGTAAATATAAGTGATAATTCTAAAATACAGGAAATACTTGATAACTTTATTAAAGGAATAGATATTATAGTGGCAGTTATGGTGATTTGTTCAGTTACATTAGCACTTGTAGTATTATATAACTTAATAAATGTTAATGTATCTGAGCGTATTAGAGAATTATCAACGATAAAAGTTCTTGGTTTTTATCCAGGCGAAGTAACTATTTATGTATTTAGAGAAATCTTTTACTTAAGTGGGGTAGGTATTATTTTAGGTAATTATCTAGGTTATAAAATGTATTTAAAAATAATACTAGAACTCGCGGGTAGAGATATGATGTTTAGTAGTAAAGTACCTTTAGTAGTTTATTTATTAGCATCAGGTATAACAATATTGATTACTATAGTCGTAATGATAGTAATGCATAAAAAACTGAAAAAAGTAAACATGGTAGAAGCTCTTAAGGCAATAGAGTAGAATAGGAGAAAAAATGGCAATTATAATAAATGATGAAGCGAAAAAGTTATTAAAAGATAAAAATAAAAACTATATATTAGTATCACTATTTCAACAAGCTTGTTGAGGTGGCGGAGTAAATAAAGTTATCGGGGTTTCGATAGCAAGCAAATTTGATAAGGAATTATATTCAAAATATGTAGTTGATGGAATAGATGTTTATATTGACTATAGATTAAATATAGGAGAAAATGTAGAAATAGGTGTAGAAAAATTTCTGTTTATGAAATATTTTAATCAAGTGGGGATCACTGCTTTATAAATAAAAAAACAACTAGAGATGAAAAATATCATTTCTAGTTGTTTTTATGTTTTAGTTAGAAGAGGCGATAAGCTCTTCTTCTTTTTTATGTTTATCGTTGTAAATTTTCTTCATAATACCGATAACGATTGATAGTGCAAATAGGCACATTAATCCGATGAATAGGTTTCTAGCGCCACCTGATAGTGTACCACCTACATATGAATAAACAATTGTTGCTGGTAATTGTCCGACTCCAGTTGCTATGAAGAATCGCCAGAAACTCATATTAGTAAGACCAGCAGCGTAACTAACGAAGTCGAAAGATACGAATGGTAATAATCTACAAATAAGAATGGCTTTATCCCCGTATCGTTCGAAGAATACGTCAATACTTGCCATAGCACCCTTACTTGTAAGTTTTTCTACAACATCACGACCTAATCCACGAGCGATATAGAAACATAATGCAGCCCCTATCATTGCAGTTGACCAAGATAATACAGCTCCCAATACCCAACCGAAGATAGCAGCGTTAGATAGCGTGATTAAAAATGCTGGAATAGGTGCAGCTATTGATTGAAGTACCATTAGTACTCCAGAGACAACCGCAGCCCAAGCGCCCCAACCACGTAAGTATTCAATTACTGCATTTGTATCGAATTGAGACAGTGTTGAGAAGGCTGTATTAATTCCGTTTTTAAAACTAGGTACTGTAAAGTATATTGCAAAGAAGATTGCAAAACATGCAAGTGTAATATATCTCACTTTTTTACGTTGTGCTTTTAATTTTTTCTCCTCTTCTGGATCAACTTCTCTTAAATCACTAAGTTTTACTTCTTTTTCTTTTAATGCTTTAAGTTCATCTTTAGTATAAACTTTTTGGTATTTAGAAAGTGTTAAAATAATATAAAGGTTTACTAAATTAATAACTACCACAGCAATAATAAATGGAATTTTAACTTGGTTAAGCGAGCTGGCATGTAATACTTCACGCGCTATGTATAATAGTGTTTTTGTTTTACCTGAAAAAATAGCCATTAAAAGTATTATCGCTTCAATTATAAAGAATGTATACTTACGATTAATACGTTTGAAATACAAACCTGTCATTATCCCGTAAACAGTCCAAACAAAGATTACAAGACTTTGGTCAGCTAACATTTCAAATTGTGTGAAGAAGAACAGAAGGAAAGCGAAGAAGTAACCAACTGCTATACCAACACTAGTAAAATAAAATAAAAGTCTTAATCGATTCATTTAATCTCTCCTTGTGAATAGCTATTACTTTTTAATGCTATAAATAACAGCTGCATATGTTCCATCCTCTGGAAGAATATCTTCGTTACCAGTGAATTTAACCTCTTTACGAGTTTCAACAGCACCATAAGTATAAGTAGTATTAGAGATGATACCTACTGGGCAACTATCTAAACAAGATAAGCATCCTGTGTTTTTATCAAGAGCGTTTTTCAAGTTACCACCGAAACGAAAATCGATTTGTTTCCCATTACTATCTTTTACAACTTCATTGATGTCATATTTTTTGTCAGCACCGTTCCAAGTAATTTCAGCTTTAATAGGAGTTCCTTCAACATGTGTAGTAGTCGCATTATTTGCAGTCATATTGTTTCCAGGTTTTGCGCCAATCTCAATTAGAGCGTTGTAAAATTCTTCAGGTTTAGCAAATGCTGTAAATATTGACTTAGCACCATTAGTACCACTTTGTTCTACAGAGTTATGTCTTGTGGCTTCATCGAAG
>CALIWM010000043.1:0-6093 GCA_938046645.1 uncultured Gemella sp.
CTTGTTTTAGAAGTTTATACTCTTCATGTTTAGATTTTTCTTCTAATTCTTCTAACTCTTGAGTTAATCTTGGTAAAGCAGAATATTGTAACTCAGAAGCTTTTTCTAAGTTATAGCTGTTTTGAGCTTGTTCTAATTCAACTTTAACTCTATCGATTTTTTCACGAAGATTTTTAACAGCTGATAATTTTTCTTTTTCACTATCAACTTGTAATTGAAGTTTATTTTGTTCTTCTTTTAGATTAGCTAACTCTTCTTTTAAGTTTTCTAAACGTTTTTTAGACACATCATCATCTTCACTACTTAAGGCTTTTTCCTCTATTTCAAGTTGCATAACTTTACGATTGATTGTATCTAATTCCGCTGGGTTAGAAGAGTTTTCAGTTTTAATAGTAGCACAAGCTTGGTCGATTAAATCGATAGCTTTATCTGGTAAAAATCTATCAGTAATATATCTGTTAGATAATTCCGCAGCTTCTACAATCGCACGGTCAGAAATTTTCACACCGTGATAAACTTCGAATCTTTCTTTAAGACCACGTAGAATTGAAATAGTATCTTCTACAGTAGGCTCATTAACAAGAACTTTTTGGAAACGACGTTCTAATGCAGAGTCTTTTTCGATATATTGGCGATATTCATTAAGAGTTGTAGCACCGATACAGTGTAGTTCACCACGAGCAAGCATTGGTTTTAAGATGTTACCAGCATCCATTGCTCCATCAGTTTTACCAGCACCAACAAGCATATGAATTTCATCGATGAATAGAATGATTTTTCCATCTTGTTCTTTAACTTCTTTTAATACAGCTTTTAGTCGTTCTTCGAACTCACCACGATATTTAGCTCCTGCGACTAAACTAGTAAGGTCAAGTTCGAACACAGTTTTGTCTTTAAGACTTTCAGGTACATCACCGCGTACAATACGTTGAGCCAGTGCCTCAACAATCGCAGTTTTACCTACCCCAGGTTCCCCTATCAACACTGGATTATTTTTTGTTTTTCTTGATAAAATTCTAATTACATTTCTTATTTCTTCATCACGTCCTATCACAGGATCAATTTTACCACTACGTGCAGCTTCTACTAGATCACGACCATATTTTTCTAAAACTTCGTTGTTGTTTTCTGGGTTTTCGTTCATAACTTTTTTACCTCCTCTGATATTATCGATAACAGCCACTAAATCTTTTAATGTAGTCACCTTATCGATATATTTTTTTACTATACTATTTTTCAAATAACTCGCTAGAACGACATGTTCACACGAAATAAATTTATCTTCATATTTCTCTTTATATTTATTAGCTTCTATTAATAAAGCATTCAAATCATTACTTAGATAACTAGCGTAATTGATATTATCTCCTTCTACACTATTTACCTTCGCAATTTCATTATCTAACTCGTGAGTTAAATTCACCTTATCAACATTTACTCTTCCTAATATATCACTATATAAATTACTACCAGTAAGAGCCGCTTTTAAGAACATCTCACTCGTAATACTTTGACTTTTTTTATCTGTTGCAAATTCGGAAGATTTCGCTAAGATTTCTTTCACACTATTTGTAAAACTATTAATATCCATTGTAAATCTCCTTTGATTAAATTATTAGATCAAAAGGTACTTTTATTCGTTGACCAATATCTCTAATAAAAATTAAGATACTGTCCTCAAAAGATATTCCTAAATACTCAATAAACTAAAAGGGTTTATAGACTATATTTAAGTTTTATCTTTTTGACCTTCTTTGACCTTAAATAAATTATAACATGTTTGACCTTTTTTGACAATAGTTTTTTTGAAAAAATTTAAAAAAAGAAATAAAGCTCTCAAACCCTATGTTGATAAGCTTTAAACTATATATTATACTTAATATTATCTTAGAGATAAAAAAATATGCTCTACTGGTAACCTTCTTAGAGAGATAAATATCTGCTCTACAAGACACTTATGAAATTACATAGGTGTTTTTTTTGTAATAAAAAAAGCGTGAAATAAATCACGCTTAGATTGTATATATTATTGTAAAATAAACAATCAATAACTTTACAATTTACTAAAACATTAACTACAATTTTGCATTAGGATTCTCATTATTAAAAATTTCTATTAAATTTTCCATATCCTCTTTTGTTGCATAGCGTCTAACAAATGTTCTAGCAGCCGTTCTTCTATTATTCATTAAAGCACGTTCTTTATTTTTCTCATAATAAGCTTTACTTGCTTTCTTTTGTGCTTCAGACGTTTTTGATTCTGACATTTTATTCTCCTCGATCACTTTAAATATTTTTAATTTATAAAAAATAATTAATTCAAATTCACTTAATCAATTAAATTATATTTAATTCTTTCTTCAGTGCTTGTTGTAAAACTTGACTAAAATTAACTTCATTATTAATAGCTAACTCATTTAACCAATTTGGAATAGTTAAAGTTTTCTTAACTGCTTTGTTATCTTCTTTTTTTCTAGCAAAAACAGTATCAACAGTTACATACTGTAAGAAATCTTCCTCTCCATCTGCTAAATGTTGTAACTCATTAAATGATCTAGGTTTATTAATCTCAAACCCATAATCTTCAGCATTCAGTAACCACACCTCTAATGCATCTTTTGCCATTTCAATAGCCTTAGGGATACTCTCTCCAAACGTAATAACCCCAGCTAAATCAGGTACAGTAACATTATAAACGCCGTCTTCTTTTTTAAACAGTGCAATATATGTATAATTCCCTCTTGTCATAATTCATTTTACGGGATGACACCGATATTAACAAGTAAGGCTTATTCAACCCTGCTTGTTTTAATACCGCGTTTGCAGTTCCTACAGGATAATCTGTTCCGTTCGGTTTAGGTTCTATAACTTGTCTTGTTCCGTTAGTCCAATCTTCATAACTACCTTTACCACGATTTTTCAACTGATAGAAACCATTGCTCTTTAAGAGTTTTATCAGTTCTCTTTTGGTCATCCAAACCTCCTTGTAAAAAACTTTTCTCCATATTTACATTATAACACGTACTTTTATACGTGTCTAGTGTTCAGATGTTTTTTTATGAAGATTTACTTGATTTTTATTCAACATCTTTTATCTTCCTAAAAAAAAGAGTCTATATTTTTAGAATCTTGACTCTTACTATTACATAAACTTGAGAGTATATTCCTAATCACAAAAAAACACCACATATATATTGTTAAAATATATATGTGGTAATTACTTTATTTATTATTCCTTCTCACTCAAAAAACCATTTTTTTCTAATAATTCTTTAGTTACTTTTTCTATTCCTGAAGGTTGTGTATAGAAGTCAGCGAATTTCTTAGTCCATGTTTTTGTCTCACGTGCTTCAGCAAAGTCTACCATAGTTTGACGGTATTCTTTTAATACTTCTACGTTTGATTTAGGAAATTCATTGTATCCTACATTAGCCGCGTCTGGTAATCTAGGTTTAATTTTTTCCGTAGATAACTCTTCATCTTTAACACCGATACTTAGTCCACATAGGAACAGAGCATTTGCTGGAATATTTAGTAATTCAGAAATCTTATCTCCAAAACCTCTTACTCCACCACAATAAACAATTCCGTATCCTAAAGACTCAGTAGCTAAAGCAGCATTTTGCATCGCAATACCAACATCTAAAGTACCGATAAGTATTGGTTCATGTTGATTAGAAATATCAAACTCTCCACCTTCAATATCAAACGCTAGTTTGATGTTAGTATAATCTAAACAATATAGTAAGAACGCAGCAGAATTCTCAATATGAGCTGCATTACCAGGTGCTTTATCACGGATTAAATCAGCGATTTGTTGTTTAGTCTCACCTGTAGTCACGATAATACTATAGTGTTGACCATTCATCCAGCTAGATCCTTGTTTAGAACTAGCGATGATTTGCTCAAGATGTTCCTTAGGTAGTTCTTTTCCTTTTACAAAACTACGAGTCGAACGATGATCTAACATCGTTTTAATAACTTCATTCATATGTTACCTCCGAAATTTTCTAGTAATAGTAACTTAATTATAACGTGAAAAAGAATAGAATGAAAGAAAATAGGCTGATAAGATTCAACATATTTAATCTTTATGAAAATACACTATATCCATCCCATCCTTTATATTTTCTATCTCACCTGTCCTCTTATAACCCAACTTCTCATATAGATAAATATTACCTTGTTCTTGTAAAATTTTATCTAGTTGCCAATGATGTGAACCATATATTTTTTCTACTTCTCTCGTAGCAAGTTGAGCTAGTCCTTGATTCCTATATGCAGGCATGATCCAAATAGGAGATATACGTTTTCTACTTCCATCTTCTTTATCTATAACTCTAATCACTCCAACTTTTTCATTATTTCTTATAATAAAATAGTAACTAGTCCAAGGTTGTTTATATTTATTCAAAACATTCTCGTAACTTTCTGTTGCTGGGCTAATATCATAATCCTGATACTTCTCTAATAGACTCTTAAATGCTTCTACCTGCATTTTCCATATTTCTTTCATATCAGATTCTGTTGCTTTTACTAATGTAATTTTCATTTATTAATCCTCAAGTTCTCTACTTATTAACTGTAATACTTCTAGAAACGCGAATTGACTTAAATAAAGAGATTATATTTTATATAACTATAATCCTCTTTTTTCCCATTCTTTTATAATTCTCTCTACCTCTTCTTCAGTCCAACCATCAACAAATCTTGTTGCTCGTAATTCCTCATCTGAGAGATTTTCAATATCAGTAGGTTCATATTTATCTCCAAAAATTATCTCACTAAGTTTTTCACCTTTATTTCTTTCTTTTTCTGTCATAACCCTTACCTTCTTTTTCATAAATTTTTAATCTAATATATTTATATGTTGAAATTTTACTACTATACTCGAGATTCACTTTATTCTACTCAAATTTTAACACAAATTTTCAATACACCATACAAATGCTTTAGCAACTCGTAAATCTGAATCACTAAAATGTCCACCTTTATTCCATTCTAATATTGTACTTATATTATTATTTTTTAATAGTTCTTCCTGTTTTCTAATATTATCTCCAACAGCAGACATTACTTTATTCTTTGTTTTCTCTTCAGTATCTCCTAAACTTAGATAAATAGTGTTACTTAATGGCGTATTAATATCCATAAATTCTTCCCATCCATTAAACCAAACAGAAGGAGAAGCCGCAGCAATCCCTTGAAATTCATTTGACTTATACGCACTCCATAGACTGAATAAACCTGCCAAAGAATAACCACCTAGAATTAATTTAATTTCATCACCTAGATTATATTTTTCTTTAAACGTTGGTATTAATGTACTTTCAATAAATCCTAAAGTGTCTTTAGCACCTGAACCAAAAGATTTATTTCCAAATGCTGGAGGTGCTTCCCAAGGAGAAAGCTCATTATTCCAATCCTCTATTTTAAAAGCAATAAGCGAGAATTGTTTTTCTGTATTTTTTTGAATTTCTCCTACTTCATTATCCAATACTTCTATATCATGTTCATCAACAGGTTGTATTAATAAATATTGTGTATTCTCTGAAATATACCCAATACATTCATTATTATCGATGACAAACTTTTCATTTCTTAGTTCCATTAATTTTTCTCCTGTGATGTTTATTATTTTATACTCTCATATATTATCGACCTATAGAATAATTCATTTTACCCTTAAGCCATATTTTCCAAAATAATTTCTCTAACAATTTTCAGATGTGCTTCAATTTTCTTAACATCCGTTTTTATATAATTAATCAACTCTTCACTAGATACATGTTTTTTTATAAGTGCATAATCATAAAAATCTCGTTTATCATATGTCTTCCATTTCTTTTTTGAAGCTGATTTTTCTAATATTGGATTATCCTCTAGATTGAAATGATACAAACATGTTTTCTCTTTTATGCTATCACATATTCTTTCTAAATCATCTAATTTAGCTTTATCTTCAAGAGAAAAATTAACCTTATGCCTATACTGATTCCATTGTATTTGAATATCAAAAGATGACGTAGTACCTTCGATAGGAAGATCAATACCAAAATGATGTCCTCCCCTTATTCTACCAGAGTATGTTTT
>CALIWM010000044.1:0-5190 GCA_938046645.1 uncultured Gemella sp.
TTGACGCAGCAAGCTCTTTGGACAATAATAAATAGTTGGAGACATGCTGTATGCTTTTCTCCGTGGGAAGTTTTTCAATTGAAGTTTTTTAATTGAAGTTTTTCTTCTTCAGTTAGAGCTGAGCTATTTAACCATTTTTCATATAATTCTTGATAGTTACTCATATAATATTACCTCTAAAATTTAATTTTATGCTAAACCTAAAGCAATTTCCATCATTTTCGTAAATGCCGTTTGTCTTTCTTCTGGAGTAGTTTCTTCTCCAGTTACTAATGAATCACTTACTGTTAAAATTGTTAAAGCATTAACTCCAGCTGCTGTTGCATTAGCATATAATGCTGCACTTTCCATTTCAACAGCTAAAACTCCCATTTTAATCCAGTTTTCCATAGCTTTTTCATCAGCATTATAGAAAATTTCACTACATAAAATATTCCCAACGTGTACTGCTTGTCCCATTTCTTGTGCTCTATTGTAAGCTTTTAATAGTAAATCAAATGAAGCAGTTAAACTGTAGTTTCCTGGAATGTTATATTGGTGCATGTAGTTTGAATTTGTTGAAGATCCCATTCCTAAAATTACATCATATAATTTTACTTCTGGTTGTAGTGCTCCACATGTTCCAATTCTAATTAAATTCTTAACCCCAAAAGTGTGAATTAATTCATAAGAATAAATACCGATACTAGCTGGTCCCATACCTGTTCCCATTACAGAAATCTTTTTACCTTTATATGTTCCAGTATATCCTAGCATACCACGCACTTCATTAAAACAAACTGCATCTTCTAAAAATGTTTCTGCAATAAATTTCGCTCTTAAAGGATCCCCTGGTAAAAGAATCGTTTCAGCGATTTCTACTCCATTTGGTTTAATATGTGGTGTTTGTTTATGTGACATCAGTTAGTCCCCCTGTAAATATATTAATAACTTTATTATACCTTTTTTTCTTACCATAAACAAGAGATATTAAAAAAATAATTATCTATATTTTCCATTGAATATTCTGAAAATAATATGTTTGTTTTATCGTTATAAGTTACATTTTAAACAACATTATTCATCCTAATTATATTTTAATCTCTAAAATAATCTGATTATATTAGTTATTTTTAGAAAATAATCAATACTTTATTTTATCGTTTTCATAACTTTTTACAATATTCCTTTATGTTATCATCCTTTTTTTATTGAAAAATAATTATATAAAAGTTGAATATTAATAGTATTTTAAGCTATTTTGTTATATAATTAGTGTTATATAAAAAATAAATTAGAAAGAGGTTTTTTTATGTTACAATTAGCTGTCTTTTTACCAGTAATTGCGATGTTTTTCGTACCTTTCTTAAGGAAAAACTTCAAAACCATCCATACTGGAAAATTTGTTATAGTTGTACCATTAATACTGTTTGGGTATTTTATTTCAAATCTTAAGTATATCTATTCAGGTGGAACAATCTATAAGAAACTAGCATTTGTTTCTGACGTAGGACTTGATATCAACCTAAATCTTGATGGTTTATCACTTCTATTCTCATTACTAATTACAGGAATCGGTACTCTAGTAATATTATATTCATGTTACTATATGAGTATTACAGATGGGAAATTACATAAATTTTACATATTTTTACTAATATTCATGTCTGCCATGTTAGGTGTAGTTTTATCTGACAACATGCTTAGTATGTATATGTTCTGGGAGATGACATCTGTTTCTTCTTTCCTATTAATTAGTTACTGGCACGAAAATGATGCATCTAGAAAAGGAGCTCTAAAATCATTGATTATTACTGTCTTTGGTGGAGTCCTAATGCTAGCAGGGATTTTCGTTTTAAATAATATTACTGGAAGTTTTAACATTAGTGAAATTATTGAATTCACTAAAAACCATGGATACAATGATAAATATGTAGTAGCAATGATTCTTATAATATTCGGTGCATTTACAAAATCAGCACAATTCCCATTCCATATTTGGTTACCTGATGCAATGGCTGCACCTACACCAATCAGTAGTTATCTACACTCAGCTACAATGGTTAAAGCTGGAATCTATCTATTATTGAGAATTGGAATTGTATTCTCATTTACCGCTTCATTTGGTAATATCTTAATTATATTCGGAACTATCACTATGCTGATAGGATCTATTTCAGCAATTTTCCTAAAAGATTTAAAAGGAATTCTTGCATATTCAACTATTAGTCAACTTGGTATGATGACTCTTATGATAGGTATCGCCAACCTTGGTCTATACAACGATAATCACTACGTTTATACATTTGCATTTTATGCAGTATGTTTCCATATTATTAACCATGCAGCATTTAAAGCAAGTTTATTTATGATTACTGGTATTATCGATCATTCATTCCATACACGTGATATTGAAAAACTTCGTGGTATTAAAAGATATATGCCACTTAGCTTTATATTAAGTATTATCGCTGGGTTCTCTATGGCAGGAATCCCGCCTTTAAGTGGGTTCTACTCAAAAGAATACTTCTTAACAGTAGTTTATGGATTAACGCAATCAAGCATGCTATATATGGTTATCGTAATAGCTGTAATTATTGGAGCTTTAGGAACTGCTATTTATTCTTTAATATTAGCATTCAAACCGTTCTTAGGTAAATTCGATAATTCTATAATGGGGAATAAAAAATTACATCTTCCAAGTAACGGTATCTTTATATCACCAATAATACTTGTAGTCTTCGTAATTATTAACACATTCATAAAAGATTATATAGTTATTCCAGCACAACAATCTGCACTAGCTGTAAAAACAACTAATAATGAAGTAATCACTCATGTCCATCATGATAGTTTCTTCTCAATAGAACTTCTAACCTCTATTATCATTATCATTGCAAGTTTTGTAATTTACAAATTATTTGCAAGTGGAAATGGAATCTATAATATAAACCCTACTATTATATCTATTCATGGTGCGTATAATAACTTAGGTCACTTACTACACAAAGTAAGTGGTACACTTCATGATACATTTGTTACAAACCAACTTAGAAGAAATATGAGTTATATCTTTGTAGTGTTATCAGTAACTATTATAGGTGGTTACTTTGCAATTGGTAGACCTATGTTAATTAATAACTTCTCTACAATTCACTACATGAATATTTTTATAGGACTATGTATTGTCGTGTGCTGTGTCGCTCTAACTACAGTATATAATAGGCTAGTACTTATTATCCTTTCTTCTGGAATTGGATTTATGATGACTGCACTATATGTTACATTTAGAGCACCTGACTTAGCAATGACACAATTTGTAATTGAATCAATTTCTACTATTATTTTCTTAATAGCATTCATTCTATTAACTGATAAAACAAAACAAGTAGAAAAACAAAGTTTTAAACTTACTAATGCAATAATTGCAACACTAACTGGTATTAGTTTTACAATTGTAGGATTAGTAGCATATGCATATAAAAACCCATCAGAAATTAGTCAATTTTATTTCGATAATGTTGTCGCATCTGGTGGTGGAAACATAGTAAATGTTATTATTGTAGATTTTAGGGGATTTGATACCTTGTTTGAAATCACCGTTATGACAATGGTAGCATTAATTATCTATGCTATGTTTAAAATAATTAAACGAGGAGGCCAAAAAGATGAAAACTAATGATGTAATTTTAAAATCATTATCTGCAATTATTTCAGGATGTATATTTTTACTTTCTCTTAGTTTGTACTTTGGTGGTCACTTCCTACCTGGTGGTGGTTTCGTCGGAGGACTCCTTTGTACAATGGCATTGGCTCTAGCAATGTTTACATATGGAATTGATAGAGTCAATAAACTTCTCCCTATCAATTACATATACGTAACTGCAATTGGATTACTTTTCTCTATAGGAACTGCATTTAGTGGTGTTGTAGTCGGAAAGAATTTCTTCAAACACCATTTCACTCACATTCACGTTCCAATAATGGGAGAAATGGAATTACATACAGCTGCAATATTCGACCTAGGTGTGTATTTTGTAGTTGTTGGAGTTCTTATGTCGGTAATTTTAGCTTTCGGAAAGGATGGTAAATAATGGAATTTTATATGATTATCTTATGTGGTATTCTTGTTGGTTTTGGTGTTTACCTTATGCTTTCTAAGAGTATGATGCGAATAATAATTGGTGTTGGTCTTTTTGGACATGCTGCTAACCTTATTATACTTATCGCAGGAGGTTTATATGATGGAGACATTCCTATTATTTCAGAATTAGGAAAGAATTATATAGATCCTATTCCAGCAGCACTTATTCTTACTGCCATCGTTATCGGATTCGCAGTAACTTGTCTTTTAATTTCAATCTACATTGCTAACTACAAATTAAAAGGAAGCGATAATGTAATTGATCTTGAAGACGTAGAAAATATGAAGGAGGAAAGAAATAATGCATAGTAATTTACCTGTTATACCAATATTTATCCCCCTTCTATTCGCAGCAATAACAGTATTGTTTAGAAAAAGAATAGCAATGCAACGATTATTAACAACATTCGCTACATTACTAGTCTTAGCATTTTCTATATTTAATATCTATATGGTAAATAAACATCAAATATTGATATTAGAAATGGGGAACTGGGCTAGTCCATTTGGTATTACTTTAACATTAGACGGACTTAATAGTATTCTAGTTACAACATCTTCAGTTGTTTTTCTTGCAACATTGATATATTCATTTAAAACAATTGATAAAATTCGAGAACTTAGTTTCTTCTATCCAGGATTTTTATTAATTATGGTTGGAATAAACGGAGCTTTCACTACAGGTGATATATTTAACCTTTTCGTTTTCTATGAAATCTTACTTATGTCATCTTATTTACTACTATTAGTAGGTATTAATAAAGAACAACTTAAATCTTCTATTAGTTATGTACTAATGAACGTTTTTGCTGGTAGTTTATTCGTAATAAGTATCGGATATCTATATACAATTGTTGGTAGTTTAAATATGGCATATATTTCTCAAACTATTGCTAATATGAATGACCGTCGAGGTGTTTATCTTGTTGGAGCAGTTATGATTTTTGTTTTCTGTATGAAAGGTGCATTGTTCCCATTATTTACATGGATGAATAGATCATATGCAGCTCCACCTATTGCTGTATCAGTAATTTTTGCTGCACTACTAACAAAGGTTGGTTTGTACT
>CALIWM010000045.1:0-5188 GCA_938046645.1 uncultured Gemella sp.
TTTGTCATCGGCGAAGGGAAATTCCTGAAATTCATGATAAAAATAAACAGATTCAGGCTTTCGGAGAAAGGGCAGCAATGAATGCACCAATTCAAGGAACTGCTGCGGATATTATAAAAATAGCTATGGTTAATGTATTTGAATATTTAGTAAAAACAAAAGTAGATGCAAAATTATTATTACAAGTACACGATGAATTAATTTTCGATGTAAATAAAGAAATTGAAGAAGAGTTTACAAAAGAAATGATTAAAATTATGGAAGAAGCGGCTAACTTAGATGTTCAACTTAAAGCGGAGGCTAGTAGTGGAGCATCATGGTATGATGCAAAGTAATTGTAAGAGAATCGATATGAATTTACAAAATTAATTATAGTATGGAACAAAAGTAGTAGTTAACTTAAATAAAATCAAATGTAAATTTACATAATGTTTTTCTGTTAATTTTTTCGAAAATAATATATAATATAAATAAGGAAGAATGATAACTATTTTCATTAAGGAGATGTTATCATTCTCTTAATTTATTATATGAAAGGATGTTTTTATGGAAGAAAAACAAAGTTTTGTTAAAGAAATGCAAAGTAAGCATTTAATTACCTTATCACTAGGTGGAGTTATTGGAACGGGTATCTTTCTTAGTTCAGGATACTTGATTCAAGAAGCAGGAGCAGTAGGAACGATAATTGCGTATCTAATCGGAGCATTTTTAGTATGTCTAGTTATGTTATGTTTAGGGGAGCTTACAGTTCATGACCCAAATACAGGGGCTTTTCATACTTATGCTAGTAAGTATATTCATCCAGGTGTAGGTTTTGTTGTTGCTTGGTTATATTGGTTAACTTGGACAGTTGCCTTAGGATATCAATTTATTACACTTGCAATATTTATGGGACGATGGTTTCCAGGTGTTGATCAATGGATTTGGTGTTTAATTTTTGCATTATTTATTTTAGGTTTAAATATTTTTAATTTGAAATTATTTGCTAATAGTGAGTTTTGGATGTCATTTATAAAAGTTATAGCATTAGCTGTTATATTGGTTTTAGGTTTATTAGCAACTTTTGGTATTTTAAAATATCAGGGGGCTTCTGAAGCACCGATGTTTAAAGAATTCACAAAAAATGGTGTATTTCCTAATGGTTTTGGTGCTATTGCACTTGCGATATTATCTGCTAACTTTGCATTTTCAGGAGCTGAGATAATTGGAGTAGCGGCAGGAGAAACTAAAAATCCTGAGAAAAGTGTTCCAAAAGCAATATTCCAAACCTTAGTTATACTAATTGTACTGTTTATTGGAACAATTGTTGTAATTGGAGCTTTATTACCACAAGAAAAAGCGGGATTAGATGAAAGTCCGTTTGTAACAATATTAACAAATATTGGTATTCCCTATATTGGAGATATAATGAATTTCATCTTAATTGTGACACTACTTTCAGCTGCGAATTCTGGACTTTATGCGGCATCAAGGATGTTATGGTCATTATCAAACCAAAATACTTTACCAAAATCATTTTCTAAATTAAATAAAAAAGGATTACCAGTTTATGGATTAGCACTTACAATGCTTGGAGGTTTCTTATCGCTATTTTCAAGTATTTATGCAGCAGAGACAGTTTATTTAGTATTAACGTCTATTTCAGGATTAGCTGTAGTGGGTGTATGGTTAGGAATAGGATGGTCGCATTACAATTTTAGAAAACAGTATATTAAAAATGGAGGACTAATAAGTGATTTAAAATATAAAGCACCTTTATATCCAGTAGTACCTATTTTAGTAATTATACTATGTTTGGTATCTATGGTTGGTATAGCAATTGACCCTAATCAACGTTTAGGATTAATAATATTTATTCCTTTTGTTATATTATGTTTTGGATATTATCAATTAGTGTTTAAAAATAAAAAATAGGAGATATCTTATGAGTAAGTTTCGAGAATGGTTGAATAATCAAAAATATGTTGTGATTGATGGTGCTCTATCAACGGCATTGGAGAAAAAAGGTATGGACTTAAATCATAAATTATGGACGGCGAAGGTATTGGTGGAAAATCCAGAAAAAATAAAAGAAGTTCATAAAGAGTATTTTGAAGCTGGTGCTAATGTAGCTATAACATCAACATATCAAGCGAGTATTTTAGGGTTTAAAGATTTAGGATATTCAGAAGAAGAAGCGGAAAAATTTATGAAAAAATCAGTAGAATTAGCGAAAGAAGCAAGATTAGAAGCTTGTTCTAATAAAGATATGTGGATTGCGGGATCAGTAGGTCCATATGGAGCATATTTAGCTGATGGTTCAGAATATAGAGGAGATTATACAGTTGATAATCAATTTTTAGAAGAGTTTCATGAAAAAAGAATAGATATACTTGTTAAAGAAGGTGTTGATCTACTTGCTATTGAAACTATTCCTAATTTAGAAGAAATTAAAGTATTATTAAATATCTTGTCTAAATATCCAGAAGTTGTTGCTTGGATAACTTGTTCATTAAGAGATTCGGAACATATAAGTGATGGAAATAGATTAGAAGATGTACAGCTTCTCCTTGAAGAGAATAATCAAGTTATAGGTTACGGAATAAACTGTGTTAAACCGGAATTTGTTACTAGAACGATTGAATTATTGTCTAAAAACAGTTCTAAAAAAATAATTGCTTACCCGAATGGTGGTGCGATTTATGATCCTTCAACAAAAGAATGGAGTAATACCGAAGGTAGTGAGCATATATTCAGTTCTGATAGTTTAGTTTGGTATGAAAAAGGTTGTTCAATGATAGGTGGCTGTTGCTGTACAACGAAAGATGATATTAAAATTCTTTCTGAAATATTATCAGAAAATTTTATAAAATAAAAAGAAAAATACAACAAAAAGATAGTCTACTAAAAAGATAATTCCGTTAATTTTAAATATATTAAAACTTAAATAACTAGGAAAAATATTATAAATAATACGAAAAGTTACATTTATACTTATAGCAAGGTTAATTTACAACTGGTTTTCAGTTTGTAAATTAACCTTTTTTATGTTTGTAGAAAGTGAAGAAAAGTTAACGTAATAAAATATAATAATCTAAAAAAGTTCTTAAAAATAAACGTTTACAAACGACCTTGATATTTGATATAATTAATAAAAACAATATTACATGTCAAATGTAAAATAACATTCTGAGGAGATGTGGTTATGAATAACAATCCATTAGTTAACGCAAGAGAGCAAATTAAAGGTGCTTGTGAAGTTTTAGGTTATAAAGAAGAAGTGTATGAATCTTTAAAAGATCCACAAAGATTTATTGAGATTTCTATTCCTGTTAGAATGGATAATGGTGAGGTAAAATACTTCAAAGGATTCCGTTCTCAGCATAATGATGCAATTGGTCCTACAAAAGGTGGATTAAGATTTCATCCACTTGTAACAGCTGATGAAGTTAAGGCACTATCAATTTGGATGACATTTAAATGTGCTGTTGCTAATCTACCATATGGTGGAGGTAAAGGTGGTATTATCGTAGATCCAAAAGATTTATCAAAAGGTGAATTAGAAAGATTGTCTCGTGGATATATTCGAGGTTTGTATAAATATCTAGGTGAAAAACAAGATGTTCCTGCACCAGACGTTAACACAAATGGACAAATCATGTCTTGGATGATTGATGAGTATAATGTTCTTACAGGGGAACAAGGTATCGGAACTCTAACTGGTAAACCATTAGAATTAGGTGGTTCACTTGGTAGAACTCAAGCGACTGGATATGGAGTTGCACTTGCTGCAAAATTAGCGCTAGAGAAATTAGGTAAATCTACAGAAGGTGCAAAATTTGCTGTTCAAGGTTTTGGTAATGTAGGTAGTTATACAGTAGATACAGCTGTGAAATTTGGTGCTACTGTAGTTGCTGTAACTGAGCGTGATGATGATGGTGTTCAATATGCTGTTTATCGTGAAGAAGGATTATCATATTCAGAGTTGCAAGAATGTAAAGATAAGAGAGTTAGATTCCATACATTACCAAATACAAAACGTTTAACTTTAGATGAATTCTGGGCTTTAGATGTAGATGTAGTATGCCCTTGTGCATTAGAGAATGCCATCGATGAAAAAGAAGCCGGTTTAATAAAAGCTGCTGTTGTTTCTGAAGGGGCTAACGGGCCAGCAACTTTAGCTGGAGATAAAACCCTACAAGAAAGAGGAGTTGTGGTAATTCCTGATATTCTTGCAAACAGTGGTGGTGTTACTGTATCTTACTTTGAATGGGTACAAAACTTACAAGGTTACTACTGGACTGAAGAAGAAGTAGTAGAAAAACAAGCAAGGGTTATGACAAAAGCATTTAATGATATTTGGGAAGTGAAAGAAAGATTTGCTGTTCCTATGAGAAAAGCAGCTTATGTAAACTCTATAGAAAAAATTGTTAAAAATATGAAGCTTAAAGGTAAATTAAGCTAATTATAATTTAAAAGGTGAATTGCTAGAACGAATGATTTCTAGTGATTCACCTTTGCTATTTATTTGAAAGAACTTCAAGTATATAATCATCGAATTGATGTTGGAATATTTTTTTATAGTCTAAAAATAAATAATGTTGAATTTCTACATTATTTATAGTATCTAAAAGTTTTAGTTGAGTTTCAATTGGAGTTTTAGGATCTAGGTATGAAAGTCCATAATGTACTTTTTCAGTTATAGAATTACTGAAATTTAGTACATCTATTGAATCTAGTGTCGTATAAAGATAATCTATTTTGTCAGAAAAATCATTTTCAAATTTATAAATATTTTTGAAAAAAGGATGCTTTCTATTTTTGATATATGTGTTTTTAATATCACAAAGTGAACAGTCTGAGATGAATATCTCTTTAATAGAATCGTAATAACTAGCACAAACAATACTAATAGCAGCACCTTGACCTAGTCCAGTCACTAGAATTTCTTTATTTGGGAAGAGGTTTTCTATAATACTTATAGTATCTAGTGCGTCTTGATAAACCAGATTAAAATATGGTGTTGATAAAGTACTATCTAAAAATGGGAAATGGGAACAAGGTGTCTTATTTTCGCTATTACCAGCTTGTCCTCGAATATGTAGTGAGGCTAAAGCATAGTCTAGCATACTGTATTTCGTTAAATTCAAATAATCTTTATTTTTCACCTTGTATTCAGGGAAGTCGACGATGACTCCTTTAATGTTTG
>CALIWM010000046.1:0-8596 GCA_938046645.1 uncultured Gemella sp.
TTTTTTGCAGGTACAAGTCAAAGCCGAGCGTTTGTTTTGAATCGAGTTTGATTGAAAATACGCCCTTGCCGTAATCTTTTAAAACCGCTTTGAGCATGGCGTTGCTTTTCAAAAAAGAAGGAATGCTTTGCTCGAAAGTGTAATACACAAACAGCGAAGATTCTGCGGAAACGGAACGCATAACGGTTTTCCAGTTTTCCGTGCGGACCAGGAGATCGCCCTTCGAGGCTTCCTGTATCGCCGCGGCAAGAACTTCGGCGCTTTGCGAAAGGTACAAATAGCCGTCTTTTATAATATAAAAGGGCGTCGGAAGTTCGATATCGAAAGAGCGCAACAGGCTTTTAAGCAGCGAAGGAAATTCTATGCGCGGCACCCGTATGCCGTTTACAACCGCCGACACATCCTGATTTATAAAAGCCGACGCGAAAATATCCTGAAACACCTCTTTACATTTTTTTTCGTTTTTTAATTCATAAAGTTTAGCGTAACCAAAAATATAGTCTTTTTTAGATATTTTAGCTAAATTTATAATAAAAATATAAAGAAAAAGAGGTAAATTAAAAATGACAAAAAATATTAATAATAATGAGATTGAAACACTAGAAGGAACTTATACAGAAACTGTTAATTCTGAAAATCAATTTAATGAACAACCTAAAAGAGCAAAAAGAAACTTTCTAAAACCATTAATTATAGGTGCGTTAGCAGTAGTAGTAACAGGTGGAGTTGGAGCATATGCATACGATAAGTATGAAACATCTCAAAGAGCTAAGATTCAAGAAGCATATTCGAATGTGAAGTTGAATGTCGGACAGCAAACAAATCAAAATAATAGTGGGAATAATAACAATAGTAACAATAGTGATAATGGTTCAAACAGTAATTCACAAAATGATAACCAGTCTTCAAATGTTCAAAATAATAATATCAACACTCAACAAAATGTACAAAACGCAAAAACACAACAAGAAATTCGCACTATAGTAGCACAAGCAATTTCAACGTCAGAACAAAATATTAATTTTGTAAAAATTAAACCTAAGTATGAGGATGATTACGCAGTTCAAAATAATGGAGTACCTTTATACGTTTATGATGTAGAAGCTCGTGCAAATGGATTAGAATATGATGTGGTAGTAGATGCTGTGTCAGGAAAAATTTTAAAAGTAGAAATAGATAACTAAAAAATAAACTGATAGTCTAGAAATAATATCTAGATTATCAGTTTTTTTTTTGGTGAGGGCTTCACATATAAATTAAATATGGTTTGACCTTTTAAATTTTTACTTATTTTTGTTATTGTTATAAATATAATATCCAATGAAAATAGCGACTATTAGATATAAATTAAAGTTAGGGTTGGCAATATAAAATAGCATTGCCTTATATGATAGACGCATTAGTAATCCTTGGATAATTGATGGTGCAAAAAGTAAAACTAGGATTATAGAATTATCCATCTTCCTTGCTAATAATATTATAAAAATTAATATTAGCAGAAGAATTAGTATTGCTAAATATCTATTTACAATAATATTAAATGCAGTTGGAAATTTGAAAGGATTAAAAAATATCAATAAAGCTATTAGTAATACAAATATTGTAATTATAGTATTTTTAGTGCGCTCATCAAGTTTGCTTTTACTAGTATACATGAAAATATAACTTAAATAGAACCCACCAAAAATTAAGACTCCAACAACAGCGGCTTCTAATAAATTTAAAGCCATGAATGGATTAGCTAATATTGGTGATAGATAAAAAAGTATATATATACCAGTTGCTATTAGTAAATTTCGTTTGAATATAGTCATATAATCTCCTTATTTATTTTATCAATGCAGTTAAAGCATAGGCAACAAAAGAAAATACTATTATTAGAAGTATTAAAACTAAAGCACTTGAGTTAAAAATGAAAAATAGTGGAAGTGCTAAAATAATACTTAGAAGCGGAGTATAGATTGTTCTTTGTATAAAATATGTTACCAATAGTGTAATTGCAAATGATGAAAATCCGTAAGCTAAAATCAAAATAAAACCGGCTTTATCGCTAGTACCATTATAAAATTTTAAAAAAAGTAGTGGGATGATATAGTATAAAATACTAGTGAGTATAAATATTCCTAATAATGTTTTTCTTTGCATGTTAAAATCTCCATAAATATTGTTTTTATTATTGTAATATTTTATGTAGTATAAGTCTAGTAATATAACAAAACTAATAAAAAAATATTTATTGAATGGAGTAAAATATTTTCGGATATCCCTTGTTAAAATGAAATAATTAGAGTAAAATAAATATAATAATAATACAAAGGAGAACTATAATTATGTCAAAAGTTCATGTTTTTGATCATCCATTGATCCAACATAAATTATCTTTCATTAGAGATAAAAGAACGGGTTCTAAAGACTTTAGACAACTTACTAATGAAGTAGGTTCTTTAATGGCTTATGAAATTACTCGTGACCTTCCACTGGAGGATGTTGAAGTAGAAACGCCAATCCAAACTACTACTTGTAAACGTCTTGCAGGTAAAAAGATTGTATTCGTTCCAATTCTACGTGCAGGATTAGGAATGGTAGATGGATTAATGAATTTAATCCCATCTGCGAGAGTAGGTCATGTTGGGCTATATCGTGATCCAGAAACTCTACAACCACATGAGTATTTTGTTAAAATACCTAGCAATCCAGAAGAACGTCACTTTATCGTTGTTGACCCAATGTTAGCAACTGGTGGTTCTGCAATTGCAGCAATCGACTCATTGAAACAACGTGGAGTTAACGATATCAAATTTATGTGTTTAATAGCAGCACCTGAAGGTGTAAAAGCTTTACATGATGCACATCCAGATGTAGATATCTATATTGCAGGATTAGATGAAAAATTAAACGATCACGGTTATATTGTACCAGGATTAGGGGATGCTGGAGACAGAATCTTCGGAACAAAATAATAGTAGATTATTTTTGATTAAATCATATAAAATTTAAGAAATCGCTAGCAAATATTACAAAATCATATTATAATATGATTATGTATTTCTAATTTTATATTACAACAGATTTAGAAATCTAAAAGTTACTTAAGAAAAGAGGTGAGGGGAATATATGGAAAAACACACATATCTTATTACCAAATTATTTGGCTATGATATAACGGTTAATATTCCTAGTGTAATCACAACTTTAATAACAGTGTTGCTTACCTTTATTATAGTGATGTTTCTAACTAGTAGAATAAAATTAAGACCAGATAGTAAACGTCAGAATGCAGCTGAATTACTTGCGTATTTCGTTAGTGATAATGTCATCAAAGGTAATGTTAACTGGAAAAAATATGGTAAAGGATTATGGGCAACAGCTCTAACAATTATTTCACTTGTTGCAGTAGCAAATACTATAGGTGTATTAATAGAAGTTAGTTACAATGGAGTAGTCTATGTCAACTCTGTAACTGCCGATCCAACATTTACTTTCTCTCTTGCATTATTAGTGATTGTCTTTACTCATTTTGCAGGAATTAAGTATAAAGGAGTTAAACACTATTTTGGTACATATACTTCTTCAGGTATAGGTATTACACCGTTCAAAGTTATTGAAGAGTTCACAAACTTAATGACTTTTTCAATGCGTTTATTCGGTAATATCTATGCAGGTGAAATATTATTAGCACTATTAGCTACACTTACAACAGTAGGATTCTTTGGTGCAATAGCTGGTATGGCAGGATTAGTAGTATGGAAAGGATTCTCTCTATTTATAGGATTTATCCAAGCATATATCTTTACTGTCTTAACATTCATTTATTTATCACATAAAATTAGTGATGAACATTAATCTTTTTAAACGCACTATAGTGCAAAAATCTAATAATTAATAAAATTCATTTATTATCCAAGGAGGAAAATATAATTATGGTAGAATTAATTGGAGCAGGTTTAGCAGCAGGTTTAGCAGCAGTTGGTGCTGGTATCGGTAACGGATTTTTATTCGGTAAATTTATCGAAGGTGTATCTCGCCAACCAGAATTAGAGTCAAGATTAAAATCAAATGCTTTCGTATTATTCGCACTTGTAGAAGCAGTACCTATCTTAGCTATCGTTATTTCATTCGTTATCTTAGCTAAATAATTTAGTATAATACTGTAAACAAAAGAACTATGAAGAATAGGAGCATTTAGTAAATGGAAAATTTAGTATTTTTAGCTACTGAACACTCTTCTCATCAAGGTTTTAATCTAGGAAATATGGCTATTAACATTGTAGCTGTATTAATCTTATTAGTATTACTGAAAAAATTCGCTTGGGACAAACTTATTGATATGTTAGATGAGCGTCAAAAATTAGTTGAAGGTCAACTTGATGATGCTGCTAAAAATCAAAAAGAAGCACTAATTTTACTTGAAGAAAATCAAGAAAAATTAAGAAATGCGCAACAAGAAATCAAAGTTATGATGGAAGATGCTCGTGAACAATCTAAGGTTGAAAAACAAGCTATTCTTGAAGAAGCGCGTAAACAAGCAGAACAATTGAAAGTAAATGCTCAAAGAGACATTGAGGACGAGAAGAAAAGAGCGCTTGAAGAAATCAACAAACAAATCGCTGATTTATCAGTGCTTGTAGCTTCGAAAATTTTAGAAAAAGAATTAGATGGCTCAACACAAAGTGAATATGTTGATAAAGTCATTAAAGAGGTAGGGGTGAAATAATGAGTAAGTCAGTATTAGCTAATAAAATTGGATATTCATTATTTGAAGTTGCAAAAGAAAATAACACATTAGAAGAAGTTTCTTATGAGTTACAGGAAGTTGCAAAGGTTGTTAATGGAAACTCTGATTTTGTTACATTGATGAACAACCCTAATTTAGAAAAAATAAAAAAAATTAACTTGATTGATGCATCATTTGCAGGTGTAAATAAATATGTTGTGAATGTTGTTAAAATCTTAGCAGGTAACCTGCAAATCTCATTAATTAATTTCGTTTTAGAACAGTATACTGAATTGTTTAATAAGCATTCAAGAAATGTTGTTGTTAAAGCTGAATCAGCTTCACCTTTAACTGAAGAACAGTTAGAAAATCTAAAAGAAAAAATTAAAAATGAGTTACAACTAGAAAATGTAGAAATTAATAATTTTGTAGATGAAAGCCTTCTAGGTGGTTTAAAACTTACTTACAACAATAAAGTAGTCGACGCTACTATTAAGGCTAAATTAAATGCTATAAAATCAAAAATTTCTTCAATCTAGAAGAAGTTGAAACAAGGAGGGACATAAATGGCTATTAAAGCTGAAGAAATTAGTTCATTACTAAAATCACAAATAGAAAATTATCAGTTTGAAGTTAAGTCAACAGATGTCGGTACAGTTATAGAAGTAGGGGACGGTATTGCTCGTGTATACGGTCTTAATGAAATAATGAGTGGTGAGCTAGTAGAGTTCACTAAAACAGGGGTTATGGGGCTTGCTCAAAACCTTGAAGACACAAATGTTGGTATCGTAATTTTAGGTCCAACTACTGATATTAAAGAAGGAGATGAAGTTCGTCGTACTGGACGCGTTATGGACGTACCTGTTGGTGAAGAATTAATAGGACGTGTAGTAGATCCATTAGGACAACCAGTTGATGGTCGTGGACCAGTTAACACTACAAAACGTCGTCCAATCGAATCTCCAGCAGTAGGGGTTATGGGACGTAAATCAGTATCTGTTCCATTCCAAACTGGTATTAAAGCGATTGATGCATTAGTACCTATCGGACGTGGACAACGTGAGCTTATTATCGGAGATAGACAAACAGGTAAAACTGCAGTTGCTATCGACTCAATCTTAGCTCAAAAAGGACAAGATGTAATTTGTATCTATGTAGCAATAGGACAAAAAGAATCTACAGTACGTAGTGTTGTAGAAACTCTTAAAGAACACGGTGCTTTAGACTACACTATCGTAGTAACAGCATCAGCATCTCAACCAGCACCACTTCTTTACATCGCACCTTATGCAGGGGTTGCTATGGCAGAAGAATTTATGTTTAATGGTAAAGATGTAGTAATCGTATATGATGACTTATCAAAACAAGCAGCAGCTTACCGTGAGTTATCATTACTATTAAAACGACCACCAGGTCGTGAAGCATACCCAGGGGACGTATTCTACTTACACTCACGTCTTCTAGAGCGTGCTGCTCGTGTAAATGAAGATTTCGGTGGAGGAAGTATCACAGCACTACCATTCGTAGAAACTCAAGCAGGTGATATCTCTGCATATATTCCAACAAACGTAATTTCAATTACAGATGGACAAATCTTCTTACAATCAGATTTATTCTTCTCAGGTATTAGACCAGCGATCAACGCCGGACTTTCAGTATCTAGGGTAGGGGGATCTGCGCAAATTAAAGCAATGAAAAAAGTATCAGGTACTTTACGTCTTGACTTAGCATCTTACCGTGAGTTAGAAAGCTTTGCTCAATTCGGTTCTGACCTAGATCCAGCGACTCGTGAAAAACTAGAACGTGGTAAACGTACAGTTGAAGTATTAAAACAAGACTTACATAAACCAATTCCAGTAGAAAAACAAGTTATGATTCTTTATGCTTTAACTCATGGATTCTTAGATGATGTAGAAGTTAAAGATATTCACAGATTCGAACAAGAATTATATTCATACTTAGATGCTCATGAAAATGAAGCAATTAAACACATTATTGAAACAAAAGACTTACCAGCAACAGAAGTTATGGATGAAGTAATCGCTGCATTCAAGAAAACTTTTGCTTAAGATGATAAGTAGTAGAGTAAAGGTGGTGAACTAATTGGCGTCACTAAGAGATATAAAAAACAAAATCAATTCTACTAAGAAAACTAGTCATATTACAAAAGCGATGGAGATGGTTTCAACATCTAAGCTTTTAAAAGCACAATCAAATACACAAAAATTTAATCCATACATGCAAAAAATGCAAGAAGTGATGGGAACAATTTTTGGTAAGAGTTCTAGTATTAAACACCCTATGTTAGAAAAAAGAGAAGCTAAGAAAACTCTTTATGTGGTAATTACTAGTGATAGTGGTTTATGTGGAGGATTCAACTCGAACGTTATTAGAAATTTTGTTAATACGGTTAATGAAAGACATGCTAATAGTGAATATGGAATTGTAGCTATAGGTAACTATGGTGCAGAATTCTTTAGAAAAAATGGCTATAATGTAGTTGATAGTTATAGAGATATACCAGATGAGCCAAGTTTCACTCAGGTTAAACAAATTACTAATAAAGTGGTAGGATACTTTATTGATAAAGAATATGATGAAATTTATTTACATTATAATCACTTTGTTAGTATGATCCAACAGGTTGTAACTGAAAGTAAAGTTCTTCCTATTGACAATACTGATAAATTCGCAAATTCTGAAGAGCAACAACCTACAGGAGCTTACGAATTTGAGCCTGGTGAGACAGCTGTGCTAGATGTAATACTACCTCAATATGCTGAAAGTATGATTTATGGAAGTATATTAGATAGTAAAGCTAGTGAACATTCTGCAAGAAAAACAGCAATGAAAAATTCAACTGATAATGCAGGAAATATTATTGATACACTTACGATTAAATACAATCGTGCAAGACAAGCTGCAATTACACAAGAAATTACAGAGATTGTAAGTGGAGCAGCAGCAACAAAATAGTAATGAGAAAGGAGAAGCTATTAAGTTAGCATACAACATATGAATAAAGGTTATATTCTCCAAGTTATGGGACCTGTAGTAGATGTTAAATTCGAATCAGGGCATATGCCAAATCTATTAAACGCATTAGAAGTTTATATAGAAAAAGGCGATGGGAAAAAAGAAAAATTAGTTCTTGAAGTTTCTCTTGAAATTGGTGATAACGTAGTAAGAACAATCGCTATGTCATCTACTGATGGATTAAATAGGGGAGCAGAAGTAGTAGATACAGGAGCACCAATTACAGTTCCTGTAGGTAACTACACATTAGGTCGTGTGTTCAACGTGTTAGGTGAAGCAGTTGACCACGGTGAAGAAGCAGGAGCAGAAGTTCGTAAAGATTCAATTCACAAAGAAGCTCCAACATTCGAAGAATTATCAACTCACGTTGAGGTTCTTGAAACAGGTATTAAAGTAATCGACTTACTTGCACCATATATTAAAGGTGGTAAAATCGGTCTTTTCGGTGGTGCGGGAGTTGGTAAAACGGTTCTTATCCAAGAGCTTATCAACAACGTTGCGCAACAACACGGTGGATTATCAGTATTCACAGGTGTAGGTGAGCGTACTCGTGAAGGAAATGACTTATATTATGAAATGAAAGATTCTGGTGTTATTAATAAAACAGCCATGGTATTCGGACAAATGAACGAACCACCAGGTGCTCGTATGCGTGTAGCATTAACAGGATTAACAATGGCGGAATACTTCCGTGATGAAGAAGGACAAGACGTACTTCTTTTCATCGATAACATTTTCCGTTTCACACAAGCAGGTTCTGAGGTTTCTGCGTTATTAGGACGTATGCCTTCAGCCGTTGGTTACCAACCAACACTTGCTACAGAGATGGGACGTTTACAAGAACGT
>CALIWM010000047.1:0-2173 GCA_938046645.1 uncultured Gemella sp.
TATATTTTCGTAAGCACTACATATTGTGGTTAGTGTAAACAGGTATATAGTTCCCTAATTTTAATATATCACCTGTACTTTCTCCAAATGCTTCTACACTATAACTTCCATTTAGATTTTCACTAACAATAACAGCATTATTCATTTGACAAACTTTTTGTGATGTTTTCGCTAGTTCTGACAAAATCATTTGCTGTCGAAGCCTTACTTTTTCATCCACTTTTTTAATGCCCCTTTCAAAATTTACTGTCTAACCAATTCGCCAGTATTACGATTAATGAGATAACCATTCATGCTATTAAAAACATAAACCTTCTCATTCAAAACTCCATCATCAGACTGTACCCATACAACGTTTCCCATAGCAATGATGTTCTCATTCAGATAAATTGGTTGGTTACGATAATAGACCACATTGTTCTCGTGACCTTCTTTAAAATACTTTTCTACCTGTTTTTCGGTATAACGCATTCCACCATCACCAGTCCCTACATTCTGGGTTCTAGTTCCTGTAATCGCATTCTCTTTTATTGCATTTCCACCAATAGCATCTCCAATCAAATGTGAGCGATTATAGCCAAAGCCATTGTAAATACGCCCGTTTCCGAATGATACACCGACCTTAATATTATTGGTTGTCCTAGTATTCGGCATATACCAACCACTAGGTTCACTACCTGCT
The DNA here is from genome assembly GCA_938046645.1 of uncultured Gemella sp. Lineage (GTDB taxonomy): Bacteria > Bacillota > Bacilli > Staphylococcales > Gemellaceae > Gemella. Next base: position 683 of record CALIWM010000047.1, read on the forward strand.
TTGAAATCTTCTCTCCTTCCCAAACTTGCCACATAGTTATCTCTTGTTAAGGTTGCTGTAGCAGTTTGAGTTCTACCTTTATCATCAATAGAAGAATAATTAATCTTACCTTTTTCTGGAAATTGATTTACATCAACATTAGCTTGACCCAAACTTAAATAATAATCTGGGTACAAATTATTATCCCATTTAGGAAGCGAGATAACAGTTCCGTCTACAAGTGAAACAGTATCCAGATTGCTATTATCAGTTTTCACAGTCTCTCCAACTGTTTCTGACACTTTCTTTGTGGCAGAATTGAAATAAGCTGATAAATTGTCCTGAGCTTTTTGCAATTGAGCTTGAGCTTCTGATGTGCCACCATTAATAGAATTATTCAGACTTGCTGATATTTCGCCGACTTTCAATGATATCGGCTCATACAGTCCTGCTGTCACAATATTAAGCAAACCACCGCTTATAAGGGTTGATATATTGCTAACAGGATTCCCTAATTGACCTGTTAAAATCCCTGTCAATCCGTAACCAGCAGGTAGTACAGAAAGTAAATAGCCAATTAAAATCTTTTTACCGTATCTTTTAACAGCCTTTTTTATTCTTTTGGTAAAAGGCTTTAAAATTTTTCGTATAATTTTTCTGATAAACTTCACACTATCACTCCTTTATTAAGAAAATTGCCCTTGAGAATATTGTACCATGCTTTTAGCTAATCGTGTCGCCAATTCCAATTTCCCTTCTTTTTCTCCAAATTCAATCCTTGAGTTATTTAAGAAAAAGCGCATATCTTCTTTACTTAAATTGTTCATGATATAGTGTTTAACTTGATGAACGCTTGCAACTTCCTCTTTTTCAAGATACTCAGAAGTTAGTTTCACTTGATATTCCATCAACAAATCTCTTTTTGTCCGATTTTTAGCCATTATTAACCTGCTTTCTAACTTCTGATACAACATAACCATGTAAAACAGCTTTTGTAACACGGAAAACAACCAATATCAACCCAATCATAGTGCACCAATTCAGAAACGGTTTATAATACATAGCATGTCGAACTAACTCTCCCCCTGTAGCGAAAGAACCTATCGAAAGAGCAAAGACATCCGTTAATGCAACCGTACTTGCTGTTATAAAAAACAACTTCTTAAACGCTTTCTTATGACTACTCATTTTAAAATCTCCTCAAATTTATTTAACAAGTTTTGTTTTATGTAATAATTATATTATATAATTTCGAGTAAGTCAATAGTTTGATTTGAATTTTTAACAAAAAGCCTCTCGTTTAATGAGAGGCTTTGATTACTTATTTAGACTTTTCCAAAACTTTTAGCAATTTTTGAGTTTGAACAAACGCTTCAGAAATCTGCCCTTCCAACTCTTTTGGCTTACATTTTTGACCCAAAATCATCATCAATGTGTCAGCTTCATCAACAATATCATCAATATTATCAATGCCTTCGAATTCTCTATTCGCCAAATGCTCAGGTAGTGAAA
>CALIWM010000048.1:0-7123 GCA_938046645.1 uncultured Gemella sp.
AATAAAAAATAATAAGAAAAATATTAATAAAATTAATATTGAGTTTTTCCAATCAAAACTTGATAAATTAAATAAATTAAAGATTTAAACTCTACTTTTTAAAAGTAGAGTTTTTTTAATATATACATGTACTATTTGTCTATATTTCTTGGCTATATATTTTGGACAAATAATAGTAGTGCACCTCTTTTTTTGTCATGTTAATCTAATAGTGTAATTACAAAACTAACAGGTACCTGATATAAATTATAAAAATACATAAAAGGAGGATTTGCACAATGACAAATCAACTAATTTTTACAAAAACAATTATCAAAAGTATTACAGACGTTAATAATAATACCAATTATTTTAATCATGGGGGGAACCCTATTTTTAAAATTGAATTCATTACTAATGAAATAGATACATATACAAATAATGCTATCTCTAAACATATTAAGGTAATCTTTAATTTTAATTATGCGAATTATCAAGATGCTTTCGAGCAGATATTTTTACCATATATTACTATCGATAAAGATAACCAGTATTATGTTGACGATTTAATAGGTAAAGAGTTTCTAACAGTTTTCCATTTAAAATATAATGAGCTGTATGATAATACTTTTTATATAATAAAATCACTAATTAGCAAAGAACATGCTCAATTATTAGTAAATGAAGAGGAAATTGGTAATAATGATGATAAATAATTCTAATACATTCTCGCTTTCTCAAGAAGGTTTATTCCTTCTTGAGAAAACTACAGAAATACGCATCAGTAACTATCTAAAAATAAGTAACATCATTATCAATAAAAACACAAACATTGAAACTTATAAACTAGAGTACCGCAGAAGGAATAGTAATGATCTACATACCATTATTATAAATTCAGATTATATACAAAAAAATAAGATATTATCGTTATCAAAATTTGGAGTAGATATTAATGAAGGAAATAAAGTACTTATAAGTGAGTTCTTGTTTAGCTGTTTAAATACTTCCCAAATAGTTTTTACTTTGGATGGCTATGGATGGAAAACTAGTGACGGACAAGAAATATTCATTACTAATGATGTATTGTCGGCTAATCGATTAGAAAACACTATAATAAAAAGAGATGATAAATTAGATTTAACACCTTCTGGAAGTATCGATAACTGGCTAAATATGTATAATAATCATATTTTAGGCAATCCATATTTGGAACTTTCCGTTGTTTTTGGATTAAGTGCTCCTATTATAAACTATATATATAGGGAATATGATGACTTAACTAGCATTCTTATTCATATATCAGGTGATTCTACAGCTGGTAAATCAACAGCATCAATGTTAGCGGTATCTACAGCTGGAAATCCAAGCCAAATTTCTAATAAATCACTAATGAGAAAATGGAGCGGAACAGAGAATTCAATTATAGCTACATTAGAGGATGTCTATGGTATTCCAATAGTGTTTGATGAATTATCTTCTTTCAGAGGAGAAAACCTTACATCACTAGCTTATACACTAACAGATGGTGTCGGGAAAGCAAGAGCGAATGTTGATGGTAGTCTTAACGAACCACGAACTTGGAATACAATTATACTATCAAATGGTGAAGCTTCTTTCCTTACTAAATCAAACAATAATACTGGTATAAAAGCTAGAGTATTTGAATTTTCTAATATTACCTGGACTAACTCAGCTGAACAATCTGAAATTATTAAAGAGGTATGTTGCAATAACTATGGGCATATTCTACCATTGTTTATTAAAAATCTCTTTATTTATGGGACAAGTAAAATTATTGATATTTTTGAAGAAGAAAGAAAACTACTACAAGACAAATTTCCGAATTCCCGTCTAAAAGATAGAATAGTTACAAAATTTGCAGTATTTACAACCACTGCTAGATTACTTAAGGAAACTGGAACACTACGTATCAACACTTCTTCTATATTCGATAAATTATATGTCCAAGAGATGAAATCGATGAATAATAGAGATATAGGATTATTGGCATACGAAAAATTACTACAGTACCTATTAGCAAATAGAGCAAAACTAAGTTACAACTCATATAAACAACTTGGTTTCCTCAAAGATAATTCTATATTTATTATTAAAGATCAACTGACTGAAATATTTAGAGAATTAAAATTCGAAGATGCCTCTATCATACTTAAAGATTGGAATAAGAGAGATTTCTTAGTGAAAACTGAATCTGATAGACAACTGACAAGAAAGCAAGAAAACAACGAGAATTTAATAGGTTATACAATTAAAATACCTAAAGAATATCATTCGTATTTTTTCCCTTCAGTTATTCAACAAAACAAGGATTTTTCTCCACACATACCCTCAATCAAAGACATGCCACCTGAATCAGTTGATGATTTAGATTTATCTTAAAATTATAAAGAAAGTTTATGAAATTAATTATAAAGGAGAATAAAACAATGACCACAATCAATTACAAAGACATAATGAATCTAGGATTCCCTAGACACACAGCTCGTTCAATAATAAAACAGGCAAAAATACAATTAGTTAACAGAGGTTTAACGTTGTATGCGAATAATCGTATCGGTACAGTACCGAGAGAAATTGTAGAGGAAATATTAGGAATACAATTCCCTATTAAGAAGGAGGGTATATAAATGGCTACTACTAAATATCCAGGAGTTTATAAGAACGAAAAAACAGGCTATTTTTACTATAATGTAGAGCTTGGTATCGATCAAATAACTGGTAAAAGAATTCAGAAGAAAGGAAGTCGTGACTCTCACGGCTTACCTTTCAAATCAGCTAAATCATGTCATGATATGTTGGTATCGGTAAAAGCCGAATTTAAAAAAACAAGAGGTGGTGCACATAATTATAACATGACCTATGAACAATTCATGAATAGTGTCTACCTACCATACTATAAATCATCAGTAAGTAAAAATACTTGGAATAATAGAAAAACTGTTTTCCCTATTTTTATAAATAGATTCAAGGCTAAAAAACTTCGCGATATTAGTCTTGCAGACTGTGAAAATTTTAGAATATATTTACTGAATCACAGCGGATACTCTCAAGCTTATTGTTCCCAATTATATGGTTCATTTAGAAAGTCACTAGATTATGCCGTATATAGACAATTCTTAAATGAAAATATATCAAATAGAACTCGTGCAATTCCTAAAGGAAAACACAATATACCTTACTGGACTAAATCTGAATTTGAAAAAGTCATATCAACATTTAATAAGTCAGACTACTTAGAACACCTACACTTTACAATGCTATGGCTATACTATGTTACTGGTATTAGAGTTTCTGAAGGATTAGCATTATACTGGTCTGATATTGATTTTTCAAAGAAAACATTAAGAGTTCATTATAATCTTGATATGAAGTCTAAAAAAGAATATACTAGAAGCCTTACTCTTAAAACTGAAAATAGCAAGCGTATCATCTCACTAGATGACGATACTATAAAAATATTAAAAGATTGGAAAAATAGACAACATAAACTAACTAATAGCTCATTTATAATGAGTTACGATGGTACTCCCTTGCATAGATGTATTGTTGGCAGAATAATTAATAAATATTCTAAATTAGCTGGTATTCACAAAATCCAAGCTAAAGGACTTAGGCATAGTCATGCTAGCTATTTAATTAATGAACATAACGCTGATATACTAGTAATATCAAAAAGATTAGGTCACTCTAGTCCTGAGATAACTTTGAAACACTACTCTCATCTATGGGGGAATAACGATCGAAGTATCGCTGATATGATAACAGGAAATATCAACATTAAATTCAGTAATGAATCGAAATCTAAATTTACAGGTAATCAATATATCTCTAACGAAATAACAAAAACTCCTCTTTAAAGCACCACGATCAAAAATGACACCCCCCACTATATAAAAAACAAAATGACCTTCTTACTATCCTTCCAAAAAAGGATATAAGAAGGTTATTCTCTATTATATATCATTTAGAAACGATATATAACAATTACCTAATACCAATAGTTTATTTGACTGGAGTCTGTTGCTTTTTCTACTTTATTTATGCTAAAATAAAAACATAGAAGAGAGAGCCGTTTTTAAAGACGGTGGCTCGAATATGTAATTATTATACAAAAAGTAAATGAGGTATAAAGAAAATGAAGAAAGTAAATGAATATGTAATTTCAACAGTAGCCTCACTAGGGATGATGATTGGAATAGTATTTGCAATTTTTTTAGATTTTCCAGTTGAATATGGTATTTCTTTAGGCTTGTTGAATGGAATAGTATTGGGTTCGCTGATTTTTTACAAAAACAATAAGAATTAAGCACAATTTTTTGCTGTAAACTAATGAAATAGAATTTAAAAGTAAAAAGAGTGTCTAAGTAATGTTTAGACACTCTTTTTTATTATTTTGTATAACTGTATTATTCAGCGAATCCGTTTGGATGTTTACTTTGCCATCTCCAAGAATCTTCACACATACGTTTATATCGTACTGAGCTTCCCATCCCAGTATCCTAAAAGAGCTAGTTAAAAAAATACTAATAGATTTCTTTATTATTTACTACAATTTTTCTAAAAAGCCCTTTGATTTCAAATGTTAATGATAATTCTTAATTTAAAATTGACCAATAACAACAGCAGTAGCTCTATCTAATGTGATTGAATCCACTGCATCTAATAATTCATTATAGTAAAAACCATCCTCTAAACCTGTTTTATCTGATAATGCGAAAACTTCAATTGTGTATCTATGATCCTTATCAGGTGGTGTTGGTCCAACAAAAATTGAATCAATTTCAGTAAAATCCATCCCCAATAGTGGACTAGAAAAACTATTTTTCCCCTGTTTAATAGAATTTTTATAGTCTAAACTATAGTTTTCAGGAATAACAACCTCATTATCCACTACCTCTATATCAGTGACAAGCCAATGAATCCATGGGAACGAACAAACTGGAATAGCATCATAGTCTATTAATGTAATAGCTACATACTTTGTTCCTTCTGGCAACTCTGTTATCTCAAACGGAAATGAACGTACTGGATTATTCTTAATAACATCACCAGGTTCTGCTTCTTTCCCAAATCGTTTAGGTAAAATATTTTCATTAAAAGGTAAGTTAATCTTCATTTTCAATCTCCTTTACAGATAAAATTAAATAATATATGAATTATATTATAAATTCAATAAACATGTCAAGGGTGAAGGAAACTTAGATATAGTAAAATTATTACGGAAAGGGTAGAAAAAAAGAATAAATTCCTTTAAACTATAAATTGCGACACTCATAGAAAGGAATTTATTCATATGAACATTATAACACAAATCTTTATCAAAAATATAGAAAAAACTTTAAAAAGATAAAATCATTGCAATTAAATTATGTTTATGATAAAATGAAATTATAAAAAGAGAGAGCCGTTTTAAAGACGGTGGCTCGAATATGTAATTATTAAATAACTATCTTACCCTGTGCCAAAGTGTAAAGATGGTTATTTTTTATTGTCTTTTTTAATGCTACAATACATGTACTAACTACTGAAAACAATCAAAAGATTTATTCCAATAATCATTTGTACAATTTCGTAAGCTGACAAAATCATTGCAATTAAATTATGTTTATGATAAAATAAAAACATAGAAGAGAGAGCCGTTTTAAAGACGGTGGCTCGTTAAATAGTTAAAAAACCATCTTATCTCGCCAAAGTATAAAGATGGTTATTTTTTATTGTCTTTTTTTAATGCTACAATACATACATTAACCACTGAAACAATCAATAGATTTATTCCAATAATCGTTTGTACAATTTCGTGAGCTGACAACCTGCTACTTCTTTCATCCAGATTTTAGTGTATGCGAGCATAGCACCATCCCCTTTCATATTGAAGTAGCCACCATCTTTATCGGAAGTTTTACACTTCCTAACTTCTCTCTCCAGTTTTGATTATATCAAATTGAACCTTGATAATCAACTATTTATAAATACTAATATATCAACACTTTTTACTAAATAATTATACTTTTTATACCCTGCCATTTCCCCTGCCAATATAAAAAATAAAGTTGATACTCCCTATGATATCGACTACTCAGGATAGATTCTTCCCCTATTGAATGGGAATAATTAATAAACTTGAATTTGAAATTCTACTTGAAGATAAAGTCAATCATTTTGGATTATCAGCAAAAGATGAAGCTAAAAAGAGTCTTAAATTTACGAAAATAGAAGTTAAAACTTAACACATACTTTAATCAGTAGATTAAGGTGGCATATATCTAATTTATCTAAAATTAAGATTTAAAAAATTCACATAAATAATTAAAGCTTCATAAAATTGGGAGGTATACTATATTGAACAAAAATAAAGTCTTCAATACCATCCAAGAAGACATTGGACAAATTGAAAAACAATTAAATAATAGGAATGGTTCTGGTGAATTATGGAGTAATTTAGAAACAAAATATTCCATACTTTTACCAGATATTATCAAACACATTAAAGTAGGCGGCAAAATAGGCACTATTGGCCTAGAATTTGATTTTAGGCCTGAATTAAAAAAGTTAAAAACCGCTTTATTAACCTGGATTTCAATAAATGAAGATGAATTAGAGATGGATGGCACCTATATTCATAATAAGGCAAAAGACTCTATTCATAATATTCCTAGGGCTACTGAAAAAGAGTTACACAATTTAATTATTGAATCTAAAATATATATCAGTAAAGAAGATTATAATCAAAAGAAGATTGGCCTTGAGAAGATATGGGATGCTTTTGAACGACTAAAAACTATTAAGGGCATTGATAAAAAAGTTTCTATTAATACCATTATTGCTCATATTACAAATGGTGATAAAGAAATTTCTCAAATGCTCGATAACGAATTTAGAGAGTTAACAAAAATTGGCAATTCCTATTCAATAAGACACTCAGAAATCACTCAGAAAAAATTACCTAACAGTCAATTCATAGAATACTTATATTTTAGAATGTTATCTTTAATATCATGTATACTAAATTTAATATAAGTTAACTTTACTCTATACCAAATATTTCTATAAAATGTGGCTCTGGGCATGAGAAAATAACGATATAAAATGCTAAGCAGTTTTAAGCTGCTTGGCATTTTTA
>CALIWM010000049.1:0-4698 GCA_938046645.1 uncultured Gemella sp.
GACTAATGGTCGCCACCTCCCCATCAAGAGAGGAGACGGCTCGATAATCTTCATCTAAAAGGACAAAACCAAAGGTAGAAGCTACATCACCCTGCTTAATGAGGTAACCGCCATCCACTTGTGCAAGATTGGTCGTATTGAGATTACAGACCATTCTGCGCCCCTTTCTTAAGTTTTGCTTTGAATCAGCGTTTTCAATTCTCTGACGTCTTCACCTAGCGATTTAACCTGTTCCGCAAGGACTAAGATAGCCTTATTCTGTTCATCGTGGTTATCTAATCGTTTATTGGCAGACATCTTAAATTCGTGCAGGTTCTCGATGTCTTTCTCTAAAACCGTAAGACGATTCTCTTGTTTGGTCGCTCTGTCTTTCATCGAGAAATAAAGACCGACAACAGGAATCAAAGAGAGGAAAATTTGTACAATTAAACGTTCAAATTCTGCCATAGTCACCTCCATTATTGGTTAGATGCAACTGTTGTAGTCGAAGGTTCTGCTGCTGTAGGTGTTACGGTAGCTGTTGGAACAACAGTCGTAGGTTCATTTGGTGCTTTTGGTTCGTTAAACTTCCAAGTTGCTAGAACACCATTCTGAAAAGGTGCTCCTTCAAGTTGAGCAAGTGTTTCTCCTTGATAAGTAAATGACTGATTGGTTTGAATCAGGATGCGTTTACCTTCTCCATTGATTTCAGCGTGGCTTGGGTCTTCAACCGCAAAGATTGCACCAGGCTCGTAAACTTTACCGACTTCAGCGAGAGGGAAGAGTTCAACCATTTCTTTGTAGGTTGTACCGTAGGATACTTTTTCACCCATAATTGAATCTTGAGCCATCACTCGTACCACCTTAGTAATGCGGTTCGCAAGTGCTTCAAGGTCATTTTGCTTCGCTTCTGCTTGCGTCAATTTTTCTTGAGTTTGTTCAAGATTTGCTTGAGCTTGAGCTACTTTCTGCTCAGCCTGTTCCAATTTAGCCAAAGTCTGCTCTAATTTCGCTTGTGCTTGCACAATGGCATTTGTCGGGTCAAGTTCCGTACGAATGAAGTCTAAAACTGCTTGAATCAGTACTTCTTCATTATCATTCGTGCGATTGCCTGGCAATTCAACACGCTCATAACTGTAGCGTCCAGGTTCTTCTTTCTCAATCGTTACGATTGTGACATTCTTTTCCCCTTTTAAAGTTGGTCTTCCTGTTAATTTGTAAGTCATTCGTTAGTTCCTTTCATTTTAGCTTGCGTTTCTTCAAATAGTTCTTTGAGTGCTGGGTCATATTCCAGCACGGCTTTAAATGCCTGCAATTCAGCCAAAGTCAGCGTGTAGCGTGCTTCTAAATGCGCACGGTTCAATTCGCCATCAGCCAAGCGGTTGACTAGCGACTCAGCGACTAGCTTGTCGATTGTGTGATTATCCATGTATGTTCTCCATTTCTAACTATTGCTAATTCCTAGATGGCTTTCAATTCTGTTCAAGCGTTTCTTGATTGCATCTATATCTGTATGTTTCCGGAAAGCGACTGATTCAAGTTCGCTCCACCAAACAACCTTATTGACTCCTCCAGCTGGGTTATAGCCACTACCGAAGATATTGCTATTTCCCATGTTGATGTTACCAGCGAATACGGGCGACTGAGTGAATTTAACTGTTCCGTAAAAATTCGTATTGCTCTCGCCTGTGAAGTTGGTCTCAGCAGAAAAATGCACATCGTTCTTACAATACATTTGTCCATCTGTGTCCACATGCCACGCTCTAGGCCCTGCTTGGTTCCAATTATTGCCCCAATTGGCCCAGAAAGCTGTTTTGTTTCCATAACCCTCACCATTACCCATTCCTACAGAGAATTTGTTAACTCCAGAAATCCAATGTCCGCCACCTTGATCGAATTGTCCAAGCGTGAAGCCACCAATCTTCCCTTGATAAGCTTCAAGGAATGTCGAACTAGACACGACAGACTCAATCTTAGTCGCAAAGACTTCCTTAGATGTCAGTTTGTCAATAAAGGCATCTCTAGCGGTCAGATTTCGAATCAGGGCATCATCTACGCTGATTTTATCTCCCGTAATAGCACCAGCTTGGATATGGTCAGCAGTGACAGAGCCAGCTGCTAACTTCCCAGCAGTTACAGCACCGTCCACTATCATGTCAGATTTCACTCTGACTTTCGGAGCGATGATGTCCACGCCTTTCGAGCTGGTCGAAATGGTAGAGGCTAACTGCTCGCCCGTTAAGGTAGTAGAGCCGATGGTCACACCTTCTGGTGTCACTTGTACCCTCGCACTGTTAGCAGCATCTCGCACTTCCTGCCTGATTTCTCTAGCTGTCTGAGCGATGGCGCTCTTAACATTCGTATCAAAGAATTGGGTCAGCGCCCCTTGGTTGTTCTGCTGGATTTTGCCCCATAGAGTACTGTTCGGGTCTCTCAGTTCCAGTTCAATAGAACGCATATCCTTGAAGAGACCTGATAGAGTCCGTTGTGTGATAGTAGGCTCTATGAAGCTGGTAGGGAAGTCTCCCTGCTCCAACTGGATATCCGTCAGTACCGTATCTCCCACACAACCCATGTGATGAAGCTTCAGCAGTTCATCTCGTGTACGTGGCTGAAATACCTTGTAATACCGTCCGTTATGCTCAAGAGCAGGCGACCGAACGTTTTGAATGGTAATATCCATGTGTTAGCCTCCTCTTTTTCTTCCAAAAATATAGGTCTCATTGTACTTATTGGATATGAAATCCTGCACCTCATCCGTATTTTTAAAAATGACAAACAATTGGTAGTTGTATTGTCTTTGACGACTTGCTGAATAACCAGTATCTTGTTGATTTAGAACTATCCTAACTTCAAAGATTTTGGTAGAATTTTGAAGTTTAACCACGTTACAACTTTCGATTCCATCCAAACCATACGGACGACGTTCAGATATACCCAAGTCTATGAAGGCTCTTTCTGTAGAGCCAAAACGCCAAAATGACCCAAAGCGGTTTGAAGTAAATCTTAAAACTTCATCAAACTGGATTGTGACTTTTTCCCAAACCAACCTTGTCCCTACATAACGCTGAATAATTTCCTTGGAGCCCACGTAAATTCCTTCTCGTGCCATATTACCTCCTGTTAGCGATAAATATCGTAGATGGTATTAGCATCTTTGTTAGCTATTGCGTCATATTGAGACCTTGTTCCAGCCCAATATTTCATCGGTTGTCCACCGTTCTGATTGACAATATTTTGGCCAGGTGCTCCGTCCGCTCCTCTAGCTCCGTCTGCGCCTCTGGGACCTGCTGGACCTGCTGGTCCTCGCAAGCTATTTCGTTGTGTCTGAGTCAACGTTTCAAATGTTGGACGATTTTCTAGAGCTGTAACCCTGCGTTTTAATTCTGTGTCATTATAAGAGATTACGAACGTTCTCTTACCAATTTTTTGAACATTAATATTGGTGCCGTTGACAGCCGTCACCTTCCAAAATTCGTAATCCACAGTACTGTCATTCGTCCAAAGGTCTTCAACAATATCCCCTACCTTGATGCCGTCAGGATTCATGATATCGCTTGTTTTTATTGTTGCGACTGAGCCGATATTTGCACCATAGATATCTCCCTTAGCAAGTCGATATACTGGCGTTTCAGACTTCTTGGCATACTCTGCCAAAGCACGCTCTGCCGCTGAACCCTCAAACCTTACGACCCCGTCTGCTCCTCTGGGACCTTGAGGTCCTGTTTCTCCACGGTCACCTTTAGGACCAGTCAGATATTGAAGAGCTGAAAATCGGTCACGGCCATTTCCGACCTTGACCTTACCTGTATCGCTTTCTACACCTAACTCGCCATCAAGTAGGATGAGTGAACTACTTGTCCAATCTCGTGCTGACATACGCTTGTGTTGTACCCTTACTGGGATTGTTTCCGTCATGTTCTTCCTCCATCAAAAATAAAAGTTGGATTTTGGTTCCAACTTCCTTCATATCTAGCATTTTGCCCATCAGCAACCGTCTTGTAGACTGGCGCTAGTTCAATCCGTCTTGTCTGATTATCAATCATCACAGACTGCTCTACGTTCTGATACCAGTCTCCTGAGAATGTCAGACGATAGGCACCGTAGTAGACCGCCAAGACCTGCTCCTCTTTCTGGACAAGGTCTTTGTCAATCGCTGGCATGACCGTATTAGCAGGCGCAAGATGAACATGGCCACCATAAAACGGATTCTTATTGACTACCACAGTCACATCTGTCTTGCCATAAGGCGTACAGGTTGCGGACCAACTGATGACGTACTGCTTACCAACTTCAAAGCCCTCTCCGTTGTGACCGACTTCTACGAAATCCGTTCCATAACTAATTTTCTTAGCCGTGCCACCATTCAAGCGGTTCTTGTTGTACTGGGTATTTCCGTCACCACCAATCAAACTAGCATTGACTCTTGCGGTCTCGCTGACCTGCTCTAATTTCTTACTTAATTCAGCTATTGAGTCAGCGCCACTCATCAGCTCCTCACGGATACGCTTCACGAACTCAGGACGCTCTTTTTCCATTTCTTCGTGGATCTTGGCGCCAAATTCTTCCGCATTTGCTTTGTATTTTTCAATTGCATCATCAATCGCTTTTTTACGCTTTTCAAACTCTGCTTCAAAGGCTGCGTCTGCTGCTTCAATCTGCGCTTGGATTTTCGCTTCAATGCCATCTTGTTGCTTAATCTGCTTGGTAATCGTACCC
>CALIWM010000050.1:0-7015 GCA_938046645.1 uncultured Gemella sp.
TTCCAGAACTTCCCCCATCATCTGCTACCGTTACTACAGCAGTTATCTCAAGAGGATACTTTTTCAATCCCCTCAAAAGAACTGATAATCCAGTTCCCCCACCAATAGTAACTACTTTTATTTTAGTACTCATTTTTCTACCTACCCTTATTGATATCGCGATGTTCTAAATACACCCTATATCCTAATTTTGAAATATCTTCATGTAATCTTCTTGCTACGCTGACAGAACGGTGTTTACCACCTGTACATCCAACTGCTATAGCAACTTTATCACGACCTTCATATTGATACTTATCTACCATAAACGTCATAAGTTCTAAATATTTATCATAAAATTCCTGAGTAACTTCATCCTCAAAAACATAATCATATACTTCACTATCTTGACCAGTTTTTTCTCGTAATTCATTTATATAAAACGGATTTCTCAAGAAACGAACATCGACAATATTATCTGCGTCTATAGGAACCCCATATTTATAACCAAAACTTGAGATTGTAATATGATAACTATCTTTTTTCTCAATTCCGAAGTCTTCCATTATTTTTTTCTTCAAATCTTTTACAGAAGTATTTGTAGTATCATAAATATAATTTGCAATCCCTTTGATGTCATTCATATCTTTTCTCTCTTGAGCAATACCTTCAAGTAAGCTAAACTCAGTAGATAAAGGATGATTTTTTCTAGTTTCTTTATATCTATTAACCAATACTTGATCATCACTATCTAAAAATAAGATTTTAACATCAAAGTACTCACTTTGTTGTAGTTTTTTTAATAATTCCTTTAAATCAACAAAAATGTGTTTACTTCTTATATCAATACTTATTGCTGTTTTATCAATATCTTTTTCTTCTATTATTCTCAAGAAATCTTCTACAACTAATCCAGGTAAATTATCTGTACAAAAATACCCTTGGTTTTCAAAGACTTGTAATGCTGTATTTTTCCCTGCTCCACTTATTCCTGTAATTATAACTAATTTTTTCTTCATAGCTTCACATCCATCTTTATAATAATATAAGTTTTATGGAATAATATATTCTGTTTAACAAAGAATAAATAAACTGCTCCATTTCTATATTGTACACCATTTCTAAATTTTTGTGTAGTATTTTAAAACCACAATAAAAAGAAAACTACTGTAAGAAATTTATCTTACAGTAGTTTAGATACTAATTATCTCGTATTCCTATTTGTATTGTTATTTACACCATTATTTACTCCATTATTGTTTCTTGTACCTGGAGTTGTAGCAGTATTGTTATTATTGTTTCCTCTTGATGATTGATTGTTGTTATTGTCATTTGACCTATCATTTTGGTTATTATTTGAATTATCATCATCAGAGTTATTATTACGATTATTGTTATTATTATCGTTACTATTCTCACGATTTCTTTCTTCTTGTTCACGTCTATTTTGTTCTTCTATTTGACGACGTTCACTATCAGAAATAACTTTAACCCCTCCGTTTATAGATCCAACGTTTCCTGGAACAGAGAATCCTTTTGGCGGATGTATTCTAACAATATTTTGCATATTAATTCGATACAATGCTTGCGTCTTCTGAGTATCATCTTGAGTCATATACTTCGTAGGACCATCTATTGCATCAAATCCTTGCCACACAGCCATTGTATAGTTACTTGTATAACCTATCGTCCATGAATCTTTCGAATAGTTATTTATATCGAAACCGAATTTCTGAGCTTCACCTTCACCAAAAGTAGTAGTACCAGTTTTAACTGCCATATCCGCTCCACTAATTCGTGCATTTGCAGCAGTACCATTAACTACATTTCTTAACATAGATGTCATGATATAGGCTGTAGAATCTTTAATAACTCGTTTTCTATCATCAGTGCTGAAACTTTTCACTTCAGTTCCTTCACTATCGTAAACTTTCTTAATAGCTTTAGGTGTTGCATAATATCCACCGTTACTAAATGGAACATATGCTCCTGCCATTTGTAATGGTGAGAATCCGTCACTACTTCCTCCAATTGGAGTTGTAATTGAATCATCTGTAATATTCATTCCGACATTAGCTGCGTATTGTTTTACTCTATTGAATCCTACCTCTTGATAAGTCTTAATAGCAGGTATATTATACGACCATACCAATGCATTATTAATAGTTATATTACCGTGGAATTGTCTATCCCAGTTCTGGATTTCTGAACCCTGGATCTTAGTATCATTAACAGTATGATCAGATCCCCAATTTAAGTACTCAATTGCAGGCCCATATGCAAGTATTGGTTTAATTGATGAACCAGGCTGCAGTTTAGCTTGAGTAGCAATATTGAATCCATGGAATGTTTGTTTTTTACCACCATATAATGCTGCGATACCACTATTTTCGTTATTTAAAACAACCATCGCTACATTACTTGCTTGTTTTATTCCAGCATAGTTTGCATTAACACTTTCTGTTAAAGTATCTTGAATTTTAGAATCAAAGTTTGTATAAATTTTCAGTCCTAAGTTTAAGACGTCACCTTCATAGTCCTTGTATTCTTTACTATTCTTCAATTCATTAACAATTTGGTTCATGTAAGAAGTATATTTAGAATCAAACTCACTTGATAATAATACACGTTCACTTTCATCACGCTGTATAATTCCTGATAATACATCAGTTTTTTGTGCAGCTTGTGAATCAGCTTCTGATATTTTACCATGATATTGCATTAAGTAAAGTACCGTATCACGACGTGCTTTAGCCGCTTCTGGATTATCATAAGGATTATATGTATTAGGGTGCTGTGGCATTCCTGCTAAAAGAGCCATTTGTGGAAGAGTAAGTTGATTTAATTCTTTTCCATAATAATATTTAGCTGCTGTTTTTAGCCCATACACACCATCAGAATAGTATATTCTATTTACATACATTGTAAATATTGATTCTTTGTCGTAGTTTTGTTCAAGTTTGTATGCAAGATATGCTTCTTGAACTTTACGTTTTACACTCTTATTATCATCAAGGAATGTTCTCTTAATTAACTGCTGAGAAATAGTTGATGCCCCTTGTGATCCAAAACCACTAGTTAAGTTTGACACAACAGCTCCTACTAAACGTCTAAAGTCTACCGCACCATGTTCAAAGAACCTATTGTCCTCTGTTGCCAAGATAGCGTCTTGCATTTTTTGCGGTATGTCTGCAGTTTCTAAGTTCTCACCAATTTGGTTACCTAATTTAGCCACCTCATTGTTGTTTGTATCATAAACGATTGTTCTTGAATTATTATCTAATATCTTAGAATCAAATGCTGGTGCTTGGTATATCCAAAACACACATAACAAGAAAATCGATATAATAGCAACACTTGCTACATATAAACCATATCTAATAATCTTCATCCATAATGCTTTATTACTCTTTTTAGAATTTGGATTACTTATTCTATTTGGACCTATCGGTCTTCTCGGACCTCCTGGGCCTCCTGTTCTATTACCTCTAGCTGATTGCTGAGGGTTTCTTGGTTGCACTGGTGGTACACCTTGTCTTTGATTTGTACCTTGAGACCCTTGTGGTTGAATAGGACGACTTTGTCCTTGTCCACCTCTTCTCATTATTTCTTCATTAGTTAACGGCCTTCTTTGTTGACCGTTATTCATTGGATTAGTATTTCCTCTAGATATATATCCACCTGGCATAACACTCTTTCTTTCTTGAGAGTGTCTATCTCTTCTCGATAACCGATTGTTATTATTTTCTGCCATAGTATATCCTCTCTTTTTATATATTTAAACTTTCACTTTATTCATATTAATTTTTCATAATAAAATGTCACAATATACTACATTAATTTTAATGTATATTGAAAAAAAAATCAATTTACTTTGCATATATTAACTATTATTTAACAATATTGTAACATAAACCAAGCACTTTCAATTATAAGCTTACTAATTAATATCAAATTTAAATTATTTACTATTATACTCTAAAGATCATTGTAATACAAAAATAAAGAAGCTAGCTTATTTTGATAGCTTCTTTATAAATATATTATTTATTTACTGCTGCTTCAACATTTTTTATAGCTGCTTTAGCCGCCGCAATTCTGGCAATAATTACTCTATACGGTGAGCATGATACATATCCTAATCCTATTTTAGAACATAATAATATCGATCTTTCATCTCCACCATGTTCTCCACAAATTCCAAGTTTAATACCTGGTTTCGTAGTTTTTGCTTTTTCAACTGCAAGTTTCATAAGTTCTAGTACTCCACTATCATCAAGATGAACAAATGGATCTGACTCTAAGATATTTTTTTTCTTATAAATATCAATGAATTTTTCAGCGTCATCTCTAGAGTAACCAAATGTTAATTGAGTTAAGTCATTAGTACCGAAACTGAAGAAATCTGCATGTTCAGCAATCTTATCAGCTACTACACAAGCTCGTGGTATTTCAATCATAGTTCCTACTTTATAATTAAAGTCCGCATTGTATAACTGTATTTCTTTTTCTACTAATTCAACTATTTGTTCACGTAAAACTGCAAGTTCTTTTTCTAAACCTACTAACGGAATCATAATTTCTACATTAACTTCAATTCCTTCTTTACGTGCTCTAATCGCTGCTGAACTGATCGCTTTTGCCTGCATTAAATAAATTTCTGGATATGTTATTCCTAGACGGCAACCACGGTGTCCCATCATAGGGTTGAACTCAGCAATACTAGCAATTTTTGCTTCTAATTGACTAACACTTACACCTATTTCCTCGGCAATAAGCTTAATAGTATTTTCATCTTTTGGTAAGAATTCATGAAGCGGTGGATCTAATAATCTTATATTAACAGATTTACCTTGTGCTTCTTTAAAAATCTTGTAGAAATCTTCACTTTGAATTGGTTGTAATCTATCTAAGAATCTAACTCTCTCATTAGTATCACTTGCTAAAATCATTTTTCTAACTAGACTAATTCTATCTTCTTCAAAGAACATATGCTCTGTTCTACACAGTCCTATTCCTTCAGCTCCAAACTCAAAAGCAACTTTAGCATCAGTTTCATTATCTGCATTTGCTAGCACTTTAAGTTCTCTAATTCCATCAGCCCATCCTAAAAGTTTATTGAATCTATCGCTAAATTTGGCATCGACTTTATCTACTTCACCAAGATACACCTTACCACTGCTTCCATCAACTGAGATTGTATCACCTTCATGTAATGTTACCCCAGCTATTTTTAGCGTTTTTTCAGCATAATTTATAATCATGTTTTGGCAGCCGCAGACACAACATTTCCCCATTCCTCTTGCTACTACAGCAGCATGTGATGTCATACCTCCACGTAAAGTTACAATAGCCTCCGAGCTAATCATACCTTCAATATCTTCTGGAGAAGTTTCTTCTCTTACTAAAATAACAGGTTTTATTTTCGCCGCTTCCACAGCCTCTTGCGCTGTGAAATAAATACCACCGACTGCTGCTCCAGGTGATGCTGCTAAACCTTGAGTTAATTGTTTAGCTTCTTTTAATGATTTTTCCTCAAATGTAGCATGAAGAAGTTTATTAATTTCCTCTGTTCCCACTCTTAGAATAGCCTCTTCTTTAGAAATTACACCTTCTTCTGCTAATGATACCGCAACTTCAACTACTGCATTCGGTGTTCTTTTTGCGTTTCTTGTTTGAAGAATATACAATCTTCCATCTTCAATAGTAAACTCAATATCTTGCATGTCTTTATAGTGTTGTTCTAATTTTTTAGAAATTTCAACAAATTCTTTATATAAGTGTGGCATATCATCTTTTAGGATACTAATATTTTTAGGAGTTCTTATACCTGCTACAACATCTTCCCCTTGTGCATTAATTAGATATTCACCGAAAAGCTCATCCTCTCCAGTAACAGGGTTTCTACTAAATGAAACTCCAGTACCACAATTATCTCCCATATTACCAAACACCATGGCTTGAATATTTACAGCAGTACCAAGTTTATCACTAATATTGTGTAGTCTTCTATATACTTTGGCACGATTATTATTCCATGATTTAAAAACAGCTTCAATAGCTAGCATAAGCTGCTCTTTTACACTCATAGGAAACTCTCGACCTACTTCTTTTTTATAAATTGCCTTAAACTCTTCAACAATATTGAATAAATCTTTCTCATTTAATTCACTATCTTGCTCATAGCCATTAGCATTTTTAACTCTAGTTAAAACTTCCTCAAACTTATATTTTTCAACATCCATAACAACATCTGAGAACATTTGAATAAATCTTCTATAACTATCATAAGCAAAACGATAGTTATTATTTTTCTTAGCCAATGCTATAGTAGTTTCATCGTTTAATCCAAGATTCAAAATAGTATCCATCATTCCTGGCATAGAAAATACTGCACCACTACGAACAGACACTAATAAAGGATTATCTATACTTCCTAATTTTTTCCCAATATTTTCTTCTAAAATTTCAAGTTGTTCGTTAATCTGTTTTAAAATCTCAGGTTTAATTCTTTCCCCATTTTCATAATAACTATTACAACTTTCTGTAGTAATAGTAAAACCAGGAGGAACACTAATCCCTAAACCTTTCATCTCCGCAAGGTTTGCTCCTTTTCCTCCTAATAAAGATTTCATATCTTTATTTCCTTCACTGAAATTATAAACATATTTTTTTGACATTGTAAAATTCCCCCATAAACATATTATTGTTTTATATAATAACTTCTTTTTATTATTTTGTTTAAACCTTTAGGCCTCTTTCTCTCATAATCCCAATTATTAATTCAGCTGTCTCCTCAACAGCTTTATTTTGAACATCTATTATCGGACATCCAAGTTTTCCCATAATTTCTAGAGCATATTCTAACTCTTCGAAAATTTGTATTTCATCAGTATAATCCGAATTCCCTGATACTCCTAGAGTCTTCAGTCTTTCTTCCCTCAATTTATTAAGTTGTTCTACTGAATTTGTTAAACCAATAATCTTTCTTTTTACTTCATATATTTGCTCTGGTAGTATTAAATCTTGTACAATA